>JBDTTT010000064.1:0-30393 GCA_039930485.1 Chryseolinea sp. | reverse complement strand
CGGATCATGCGAGGCGGCGTGTTTAAGCCTCGCAGTTCACCGTACGCATTTCGGGGACTGGGCGTTGATGGGTTGAAAATGTGGCACAAAATCGCTCGTGTTCGTGGTATCAAAATCATCAGCGAGGTAATGCAGGTTAGTCAGATTGCCGAGATGGTTGATTATGTCGATGTGTTTCAGGTAGGAGCGAGGAATACACAAAACTATAATTTGCTTGATGAGCTTGGTCGAGTTGATAAAGCTGTCATGATTAAACGAGGAATCTCTGGCACCATTGAAGAGCTGCTCTACTCTGCAGAGTACGTATTCGCAGCTGGTAATGAAAAACTGATGTTATGCGAACGTGGTATTCGTACTTATGAGAAAGCAAGTCGTAATACGTTAGATGTAAATGCAATTCCGATTCTAAAAGAGAAAACGCATTTGCCTATTATAGCTGATCCTTCTCATGGTATTGGTATTAGAGAATATGTATCACCGATCGCACTTGCCTCCTTAATGGCTGGAGCCGATGGCATTATTTACGAGACACATCAAAAGCCTGAAGAAGCAGCCTCAGACGGCCAGCAAACCCTGGACTTTAATGAGTCGGTTACTTTGATTGAGAAATTGAAAAGAGTGTTTGAATTACGCGAAAGTTTTTAGTCTGAATACTTAACTGTGGAGGAAATTGAAATTCAAGGTATGAATTCAAGACGTATCACATTTTTAGATCAACAGAAAAGAATTTGAGGTTGTAAGTAAGTTGGAAGTAGTATAGAAACAGATACAACGTTTGGTTAAATTCATGTGTCTAATATTGTGACATTCATGAAAATGAAAAGCTTTATTCTCGCAATTGCTGTCTTGCTGTCAGTTTCCTCTTGTGACAATTCAATTGAAGCGAATATTAAAGATGGAGCATACTCGGGAACATTTTATCGTTCAAATCCAGGTGTTAAATACACGACAGCAAAGGTAAGTATTACACTCAAGGACAATACCTTTGAAGGCGGAAGTGACACAAATCGGTATCCAACAATTTGTAAAGGGACTTATAAAATATCCGGAGAGGAAATAGAGTTCACGAATTCGTGCGGACCATGGACTGCTGACTTTGATTGGTCATTAATAATATCGGGCAAATTTCAAATTACCACAGAAGGCGACAAAGTGCGTCTGACAAGAAATTATGATGGTGGTTTTTATGATAGGTATGAACTTAAAATGCAATGAGGTTAAACTTTAAGCTCTGTCTATCGAAAGATTTTATTTGTTGAAAATTCAAAAAAATGACCACAAAGAAATGTGTAACCTGAAAGTAAGTTCAAGTAACATATGACAAAATGGTTTAAACCTGGACCAATCGTTTTTTATTCAATTATCAAGAGATAATAATTCTTCTTACCCTTTTGAGTTAATAAATACTTCCCTTGTAACAAATCAAAGGAGGGTTTTTGATTTGGGTCTGTCAATTTGATTTTGTTGATGCTTACTCCTCCAGCTTGAATCATTTTGCGCGCTTCGCCTTTTGATGGAAAAACTAAGTTTTGGGTATTTGCAGAAAGCAGATCAGTTGTGGTAGCACATCCTTCATAATCAGCCTTTGAGATGGTGGTTTGAGGTACACCTTCAAACACTGCCAACAAAGTATCCTCATCCAGACTTTTTAGTTCTTCGGTAGTTGAGTTTCCGAATAGGATGGAGGATGCTTTTACCGCTTGCTCAAAGTCTTCTTTAGAATGAACCCGAACGGTGATATCTTCTGCCAAAGCTTGCTGGAGTTTCCGTAAGTGTGGTGCAGTGTTATGTTCGCCAATCAGTGCATCAATTTCTTCTTTCGTACGAAGGGTAAAGATCCTGATGAAGTTAACAGCATCTTCGTCTGACACATTTAACCAGTACTGATAAAACTTATAAGGTGAAGTGCGCTTTGGATCCAGCCAGACATTGCCTCCTTCGGTCTTACCGAACTTGGTACCATCGGCTTTGGTAATCAATTTGGTAGTAAGGGCGAAGGCCACTCCATTTGCTTTCCGTCTTATCAATTCAGTTCCGGTAACAATATTGCCCCACTGATCAGAACCTCCCATTTGAAGTTTGCAGTTTTTATTCTCGTACAACCACAGGAAATCATAGCCCTGAACGAGTTGATAGGTAAATTCCGTAAATGACAATCCAGACTCTAATCTTTTCTGGACCGAGTCTTTCGACATCATGTAATTCACTGTGATGTGTTTTCCAATGTCCCGGATGAAATCAAGAAAGCCAAAGCCCTTGAACCAATCGTAGTTGTTTACCAACTCAGCAGAATCTGCACCCGCACTAAAGTCTAGAAACTTCTCCAGTTGCTTTTTAACACAAGCCTCGTTATGACGAAGTATATCTTCAGATAATAGATTACGCTCAGCTGACTTGCCTGATGGATCTCCTACCATGCCTGTGGCACCGCCTACTAAAGCCACAGGTTTATGACCGCTTCGCTGAAAATGCACAAGGGTCATAATTTGAACAAGGTGTCCAATATGTAATGAATCGGCAGTGGGGTCGAATCCAATGTATCCTGCAATCTTTTCCTTGGAGAGTAACTCCTCGGTTCCGGGCATAACATCGTGTACCATCCCACGCCAGCGGAGTTCTTCTATAAAATTCTGTCGAGCCATTACGATAAATTCGGATTTGAGGTGCAAATATAGAAAAGCAGGGAAGGTGATCAAGGTTTCCAGTTACTGGCAACCGGAAACCGGTGACCGGTAACTAAAGGATCTTCATATTTAGAAAAATTAGCGAACAGTAACGCCACTTCTTTTCTAAAGTCTTCCAGATTCCTTTTCTTGGCAAAAATTCAGATTAGAACATGCAACAACCCGATACACTCAACCAGGTAGCCGACTTTCACAAGACTTTCAAGCACCCGATACTAAACCAGCCCACCATTCCATCGGATGATAGATGCCGTTTGAGGGTGGCATTGATTGCAGAAGAACTGAAGGAGCTTGAAGTAGGTATTTTGGAAAAGGACATTGTAGCTGTGGCTGATGCATTGGCTGATATTCAATATGTACTCGCTGGTGCGATTTTGGAGTTTGGACTGGGTGATAAATTCAAAACGTTGTTTGATGAGGTTCAACGCTCCAACATGAGCAAAGCCTGCAATTCAAATGAAGAGGCAGAAGCTACCATTGCTCATTACAAAAAGAAAGATGGCACGGAATGCTACTTCAAAGAAGAGGAAGGTAAATGGCTCATCTACAGAACAGCCGATAATAAAACATTGAAATCAATCAATTATAGTCCTGCCGATTTGGAAGGAATTCTCCGATAGGAAATCAGATATAAAACTCGAATTGAAACACGGCATCTTGACCGCGTTGTTGTAATGGATTGATCGCCATTATTTGTTCTTCATTATACGCCTTGATAAACTCCGTGCGACTAATGCGCAGCTTGCTTTGACCAGGCTTAATGCGATGGTATTGCATCCTGCCAGACGTATTGGCTGTGGCGCTATACACAAAGCTAAATTGAAGCGGAATAGGAGAGGGGATATACCGCATGACTAGTTGTACGCATTTCTAAATTCCACGTGGAGCAATGAATTCTGTTTGGCATTGTATTGAGCCAGAAGAGCATAAGCACAGCCCGGTACATATTTAAACCGATCTTCTAGTTCCTCAATCTTGAGGCACAACTCGCGCACGTAAAACCGTATCTGTTCCAGATTCCTGCATTCAGCTGGTTTTTCAAAGTTTCTTGAGGTAAAAGCTCTCAACTCCATCTCAATCTTTTTTCGCTCGTAATCTGTCATAGTAATGTGTATTATTACACAATAATAGAACATAACAGCGTTATAAAGCAAGTTATATTGTGTAATAGTACACAATTTTTTTTTGATATTTATGTTAAGTCGTGGAGTCATAGATGAGTCATAATTGTCTGGCCATAAAACGCTTATGAAATTCTACTCAAACTCTGATTTAGACTTCATCGCCTTGAAGTCTTGATATCGTATCGATCTACTACACAATTCCGAAATGGTTTTAATGTTTATATTTAAACGCATATTTAATTCTATGGAAAACGCAACCACCTCTCCCTTTCTAAACTACTGGCACATCACTATGATTGCAGGTTCAATCACGATGCTGGCAATCGGTTTTCTCATATACATTATTCATAACGTTAGGGTATCGGCCGCAAAAAGCTTTAAGGCCAAATATGATATTATTAGTCACTATGAAGTATCGAGCTACAAGAAGGTTTTTCTTTGCGTGGGTATTGCAGTGCTGATGGCAATTAACCTTTACGGGATTGGAAAGCTAAATGACATTGGAGTTTGGTTTTTTGTTTTGGTTTTCATTTCAATTGCTGGCGGTACACTTGTTACCTATGTCTCTTTTCTGATCCTTGACTTCTACTACCCCACGATAATGGCAAGTAAATTACGAAAGTGGCGTTATATGCCCAGAGTTGGGAAAAATGGTTCTAAGCTTCGACTACTCAGTGAAGAAGAAGAAGATGTTCACCTCCAGGAGGGAATGAAAGCTGAAGAAAGTGTATTCTCCATCGACTACGATGTATGGGTGGATGAAAACACTGGTGAAGTACAAATCGATAAATACCCAGGCTATCTTCAGGCATATAAGTGCAATAGCTGTGGTTTTCATACCATGAAGATTGTTCGGGAGGAAATAACCAAACAACCTGAAGGTAATGAACCAGGAGAATTAATTAAACACTATCAATGTCTTTACTGTAAATCAGTTAGGGCAACTTCGTTTAATATCTCCACGAAGGAAGTAAATGATTACAAGCATGCGACTAAGCTTAGTTTCCTGAAGAACAAGAATATAGACCTCGTTCGTGTAGAAATTCATTCAGCCATTACAGGAAAGAAATTCTTTGAGTTCCCTACCCTTGATCAGGCCCAAAGATTTTTGGGTGAGTACGATTCAGAGAGGGGTAGTTAGAACTTAAATTCAATTAATGCGTTCTTCGATTTAAATAGGGCATGTATTTTGTCTTTAAGACCGATAAATAAGTGAAGGGTAAATAAGTGAAGATGAAGAAATTAATTTTAGTAAGTCTCGTATCGCTGATCGCTTTTGCATCAGCCAGTGGTTTTAGTGTTTCGGATACAACACATTTAAAACCCAAATCAGTTTATGGTAAAGAAGCGAAGGCTGTTGTAGCCATATTAGATAATAATCACTATCGAAAACTCAATCTGAACGACTCGTTGTCTTCTGTTATCCTCGATCAGTACTTTAAAAGCCTTGATAACAACAAGACATACTTTATTGCCTCCGATCTGGCAGGTTTTGAAAAGTACCGTCTTCAAATCGACAATTTAACGCGAGCTGAAAATGTAACTCCGGCTTATGAAATCTATGCTGTGTTCCATTCTCGCTTTGAACAGCGAATGGACTATGTCATTCATAAGTTGATTCCTCAACAGTTTGATTATACTGTTAATGAAGTGTATCAATCTGACCGTGACAAAGAGCCATGGAGTAAGGATGAATCAGAGTTAAATGATGTATGGCGCAAGATCGTGAAGAGTCAGGCACTAAGCTTAAAGCTTGCTGGTAAGTCAGAAGCTAAAATCGATAGTATGTTGACCGAACGCTATCAGCGATTGCGCAAGTCACTTTCTCAATACAATACAGAAGATGTGTTCAGTATGTATATGAACACCATCACCGAGGCATATGATCCGCATACAAATTACTTTTCCCCAAAAGCCGCTGATCTTTTTAAGCAAAGCATGAGTTTGTCTCTTGAGGGAATTGGTGCACGTTTACAAACTGAAAATGATTATACTAAAGTGGCCGAGATAATTGTTGGCGGACCTGCAGACAAAAGTGATCTGATCCATGCGAACGACCGCATCATTGGTGTAGGTCAAGGTGAAACTGGTGAAATCGTAGACGTTATTGGCTGGCGCATTGATGAAGTTGTTAAGCTCATTAAAGGCCCCAAGGGAACAAAAGTAAGACTACAGATATTTCCTTCTGAAACGGGGATTGCCGGACCATCTCAGTTAATCACGATTGTTCGTGATAAGGTAAAGCTTGAAGACCAACAGGCTACCAAAAAGATGATTCAATATCAGGAAAATGGAAAATTGATGAAGCTTGGTGTGATTACGCTACCAACGTTTTACATGGATTTTGAAGAATACCAAAAGGGTAACCCAAACTACACCAGTACAACCCGCGATGTAAAGAGATTGATCCATGAACTTCAGGCTGAGAAGATGGATGGTCTTGTTTTGGATTTGAGAGACAATGGTGGGGGTTCGCTTGCGGAAGCAATTGATCTTACCGGATTGTTTATTAAGGATGGTCCAGTGGTGCAAGTAAAGACTTCAGGGAACAAGATTGAAGTGGGTTCAGATGATGATGCAACGATAGCCTACTCGGGTCCATTGGTTATAATGACCAATCGTTTCAGCGCATCTGCGTCCGAGATTTTTGCCGGAGCCATTCAGGATTATCACAGAGGTGTGATTGTTGGTGAATCTACTTATGGTAAAGGTACTGTTCAAACCGTGATTGATCTTAACCGATACATTCCCGGCCAGCAGGGTGAGGTAGGTCAGTTAAAGCTTACCTTTCAAAAATTCTATCGTGTAACCGGAAGTAGCACTCAGCACAAAGGTGTAACACCCGATATTTTATTGCCTAGTGCATTGGATGCTGAGCAATTTGGTGAGAGCTCTCAACCAAGTGCATTGCCATGGGATGAAATTCGCGGAACGCTTTATCAAAAAACACCTGTGATCAATGATCGGGTTGTTTCCTCCCTTAGCAAATCCTATCAAACCAGGTTGAAAACTGATCCAGCTTTGGAAAAATATGTTGAGGAAACAGAAGAAACTCGTAAGAGTATAAACGAGACTATCGTTTCACTCAACGAAACTGTTCGCAAGAAAGAAATAGAAGAAGCTGAGAAGAAAAAGTCAACTAATGATAAACTCAAAGCACAAGTTGGTGGTGTGGAAACAGGCGCAACAACTGATCTTCAAAAGTTGGATGATGAGTATCTTCGTGAAGGGCTTTTTGTATTGCACGATCTCATTCTTTCAAAAATTGGGTAGTGCCTTGTTTTGATTTCTATTTTTGTAGCGCTTAACGAAAATCATGCGTCAGTACTTAGATTTAATGAATGATATCCTGGAGAACGGAGCCCACAAAAGCGACCGCACAGGAACGGGAACCCTTTCAGTTTTTGGTCGTCAGCTTCGATTTAATCTGGCTGAAGGTTTTCCATTAGTAACGACAAAGAAGCTTCACCTGCGATCCATCATTTACGAACTGCTTTGGTTTTTGAATGGTGATACAAATATTAAGTATCTGAAAGACAATGGTGTAAGTATATGGGATGAATGGGCAGATGAAGATGGAAATCTTGGTCCAGTGTATGGATACCAATGGCGTAGCTGGCCGGCTCGCAATGGCGGCAAGATTGATCAGATATCAAAGCTTATTGAACAGCTTAAGCAAAAACCAGATTCACGCAGACATATGGTTACAGCTTGGAATCCTGCGGATGTAGATGATATGGCCCTTCCACCGTGCCATGCCTTGTTTCAATTTTACGTGGCTGATGGAAAATTGTCTTGCCAATTATACCAACGCTCTTGTGATACGTTCCTTGGCTTGCCATTCAATATTGCATCCTATGCATTGCTCACACACATGATTGCTCAGCAGTGTAATTTGGAAGTAGGAGATTTTGTCTGGACCGGAGGAGACGTTCACTTGTATTCCAATCATTTGGATCAAACAAAGATTCAATTGAGTCGTGAACCTTTTGCATTGCCTGCATTGAAGATTAATAGAAAGCCGGATTCTCTTTTTGATTATCGATTTGAGGATTTTGAGATTATTAATTACCAAGCTCATCCATCCATCAAAGCACCTATTGCCGTTTAATTTCCTGATTCAATGTTGGCATTTTGTTATTAAGTAGAACCAAAACATAAAAACATACATCGAATTAAGAGGTTAACGGCTGTTATCCTTTAAATTATGAAAGAAAAGCCTAAAAATGACGTATATTTGCCGGTCGATTAGTGTGACCGAAGCGTTTTTTAGGACATTTTCGGAACTAATTATTTCTTATAACGTGTTAAATGCCCAATGAGACAATTAAAAATTAGTAAGCAGATTACGAACCGGGAGAGTCAATCCCTGGATAAGTATTTACAGGAAATTGGAAAGGTAGACCTGATTACCTCAGATGTGGAGGTTGAATTAGCGAAGCGTATTCGTGAAGGTGATCAGATTGCCCTTGAAAAATTAACAAAGGCCAATCTTCGCTTTGTGGTTTCAGTTGCAAAGCAATACCAAAATAATGGTCTTACATTGGGTGACCTTATTAACGAAGGTAACTTAGGTTTGATCAAGGCAGCAAAACGTTTTGATGAAACTCGTGGATTCAAATTCATTTCCTATGCAGTGTGGTGGATTCGTCAGTCGATCATGCAAGCTCTTGCAGAACAATCGCGTATTGTTCGTTTACCTTTGAACAGGGTAGGATCACTCAATAAAATCTCAAAGACATTCTCTGATTTAGAGCAAAAATTTCAACGCGAGCCATCTGAAGAAGAATTAGCGGAGGTACTACAAGTGACTACCGATGAAGTAGTTGATACATTGAAGCTTTCGGGTCGTCACATATCAATGGACGCACCATTTGTTCAAGGTGAAGAAAATGGCTTGCTGGATGTATTGACAAACGAGAATGAAGAAACTCCAGATTCTGGTCTGATGGTTGATTCTTTGCGCAGAGAAGTACAACGTGCTCTTTCAACATTAACGCAACGTGAGTCTGATGTAATTGCATATTACTTTGGATTGAATGGAGAGCATGCCTTAACTCTTGAAGAGATTGGTGAAAAATTCAGTCTTACACGTGAGCGTGTTCGTCAAATTAAGGAGAAGGCTACAAGAAGATTAAAGCAAAGTTCACGAAGCAAAACATTGCGCTCGTACTTAGGTTAACATTCAATTTTGATAAATATTGAAACGGCAACTCGAAAGGTTGCCGTTTTTTTTGAATTTGGATTACGTCCGTTTCGGGAGGCACGTGCGATTATAGATTATTATTGGACTTGAAGATGGCGTATCAATACGGATCGCCACCTTCGATCGAAGTTTAGCGCAAATACGCGGCAGCACGAGTGTATTTCATAGGCAGATAGTAAGCGCGTTTTGTTTAACTCATCACTGAACCCTGTCACAAGCGGGGTTCAGTGATGAGTTTCTGTTCGTGCGGATTAAGGTTTAAGTGTCTAACACATTTTTTATATTCCGCGCGACAGCAGGAACTGACTTTCTTTGGGTACTCTTAGCGGTTTGCAAAGCTTATTAATATAGTAACGTTTAGGTAAGGCCATTCCTTATTGACAGAATCTAATTAGGTATTGTAAAAGAGAACACTGAGCCCTTTCCGATCTCACTCTTCACCCAGATTCTTCCGCCATTCTTTTCAATAAATTCTTTGCAGAGAATTAAGCCGAGTCCTGTACCTTTTTCGTTTGCTGTACCTTGTGTGGAGTGCTTGGTATCAATTCTAAAAAGTTTGTCCATTACTTCAGTACTCATTCCAACACCGGTATCGGAAATTGAAACAAGAACTTCATTGTTGTTTTGTTGAAGCGCTAAGGCAATGACACCACCTTCTGGTGTAAATTTTATGGCATTTGAAATAAGATTACGGACAACTGTATTAACAGATTGCTGATGAGCATGAACAATCACTTCACTTTTGGCCTCGCTTAGAATGGTGATCTTTTTATTTTGAGCCTGAGTGTTCAATAGATCCTTATTCTGTTGAAGTACAGCACCCAAATCAAACGCTACTGGTTTGAATTCAATATTCCCGGTTTGTGAGCGTGACCATTCCAGCAGGTTCTCTAACAGTACAAATAAATTCTTTAGTGACTTATCAAGGTCTTTAGCAAGCATTTGAATTTCCTCTTTGCTAAGACTATCAAGATGATTGATGAGTAAACCCGAAAACGAGGTGAGAGAATTTAGCGGACCTTTTAAATCGTGACTAATGATCGAGAAGAATTTATCCTTCGTAGCATTGAGGTTTGATAGTGCGAGATTCTTCTCCTTAACTTCATCATGGGCAGCTTTCAAAGCTCTGTTCGATTTTCTCTTTACCTGATATAAATAGATTCCCAACAAACTGACAATCACACCCAATCCGATGATGACGAATAAGAAGTTCTGAATTTTCTTCTGGGTTTGCAATTCATTTTCTCTCTGAAGACGATCTGATTTAAGCTTATCAATTTGTGTTTCTTGTTTCGTTAGGGTATAACGACTTTGTATTTCCAAAATTTGATGCTCACTTTTTTCATGCTGAATAAAATCGTGAATTGCTAAAAAAAGGTCTTTATACTCGAGCGCCTTTCTGTAATCTCCAAGAGAGGAGTAGCACTGACCTAAGTATTCATAACTCTTTCGAATTGCTTCCTGATTTTGAGATTCCCGTGCTGCGTCCAAACCCAATTGCAAATTGGCAATAGCGCGCTTCGGATTTTTTTGTTGATAATAAAGTTCCCCGATGCTATTATAGGATTCGGCCATTGATTTTTTATCTTTCAATCTTTTTCGGATTTCTAATGCTGTAACATGATTGGCCATGGCACGCTCACTATTTTTCATAGACAGATAGAGTGTACCGATGGTATATAAGGAAATCGCTTCTTTCTTTTTATTGTTTTCTTTTCTCCGAATGGCCAACGCTCTTTTGTGATTTTCAAGAGCCGGTTTAAACTTGCCTTGTATCACATCCAGATTTCCAAGGTTAAAATATACCTCAGCTTCGGCTTCCGGATTGTTAATCTGATCTTTGTACCCAAGGGCCAACTCATATAGTTCAAACGCTTTCTCAACGTGCCCCATCGCGGCATGATTTCTTCCTAATGTGTTCAGAATCAACGCGAGTGTCGGAATATCTTTCGATTCTTCATTTAGACTACTGGCCTGATCGAGGTATTCAATACTCTTTTGATAATCGCTTACGTCTTCAAATATTCGGGCGATAGACAGGAGGGTAAAAATTTTTTCGTGATGCAAATTCAGGGAGTCTTCCAATTTAAGTGCTCGAGTGAAATACGCCATTGCGCGTTCATAATCATTGGCTTGTGTAAAATGGATCAGCCCGAGTTCGGTTAACGTCTTTACTTGAACGTGTATGTCATTTCTCTCAACTGCCTTGGTCAGTTGAGAATTACTGTACTCCAGTTTTTTTTCGATTGACTTTTGATTGTCTTCTTCAAAAAAATGGTTGTACCACCTGATATCATCTGATGATTGTTCTTGCGCTTCAACCTGGATTGAGACCAATCCCATCAGCATGGAGATTAAAAGTATTTTTATCTGAAGATGCACCCGAGCAAGTTTGTTCAAATGTGCTGAAAAAGTAAGAAGATAATAAATGAAGCTTCGCTTAAATCTTACACCTGATTTTACCAGGTCTGCGTCATCATTCACGAAAGTGACAACTTGCTCTTGCGCTGTAAATTTATTTAGGATAGATTGTCGTTAATTCTTTATCAATAAAAATCAGATATGACTCTAGAACAAACCATGCGCTGGTATGGACCCAAAGATCCAGTTAAGTTATCGGATATTCGACAAGCCGGATGCACAGGAGTTGTTACCGCTTTGCATCACATCCCGGTAGGAGAGGTTTGGACAGTTGATGAAATCAAAAAGAGAGTCAGGGAAATTGAAAATGCAGGCATGACCTGGACCGTGATTGAAAGCTTGCCCGTACATGAAGATATTAAACGTCAGTCGGGTGATTACCTTCTTTATATAGAAAACTATAAGCAGAGTTTAAAGAACGTTAGTCAATGCGGACTAAAAGTGGTGACTTATAATTTTATGCCCATCCTCGATTGGATGCGAACGGATATTTCCTATCCCATGGTCGATGGAAGTAAAGCGTTATATTTTGAGCGCGCAGCTTTTGTGGCTTTCGACCTTTTTCTATTGAAACGACCTCATGCCGAAAAAGATTACTCCGCTGCTGAAACCACAAAGGCAAAAGAATACATTGACAAGGCAAGTGAAGAACAAAAGAAAAAGCTCTATCACAATTGTTTACTGGGCTTGCCTGGTAGCGATGAGCCCTTTACACCATCGCAGATTTTATCTGCATTAAAGGGGTATGAAGGTATAAATGCAAGCAAACTAAAGGAGCATCTTTTCTACTTTCTTAAACAGGTGGTACCTGTTGCAGATGCAAATGGTGTGAAGATGGCGATTCATCCGGATGATCCTCCCTATCCGATTCTCGGTCTTCCAAGGATTTTAAGTACAGAACGTGATGCTCAAGACCTGATTGAAGCAATGCCTTCACCATCGAATGGCCTTTGCTTTTGTACCGGATCTTTTGGTGCCCGGCCAGATAATGACTTAACGGGAATGGTGAACCGATTAGGCAATCATATTCACTTCCTCCATTTGCGCAGTACGAAACGTGATGAGTATGGAAATTTTTATGAAGCCAATCATTTAGAGGGAGATGCTAACATGGTAGCGGTAATGAAAGAAGTGGTAAGCTTGATGCGTCGAAGAAAAATTTCTATCCCTATGCGCCCTGATCACGGACATCAAATGTTGGATGATCTCGGTAGGGAGACCTATCCAGGTTATTCAGCCATTGGGCGGTTGAGAGGATTAGCCGAACTGCGTGGATTGGAGACAGGTATCCGAAGCGTCATGTTTAATACTTGAAGTTTCAGGTTGTGCTGATTTCATATTCCTGATTCTTAATTAAAAACATTCAAATCAATATCTAAAGTCTTACATCTAACGTCTAATTTCTCTCTCTAACGGGTGAAATTTAAAATCCGGAATCATGACATCAAACTTTCATATCTTCGTGAATAAATTTTGCATATGAAGAACTTCTTATGTGTATTACTACTCCTTGTTTCTCTCTGTGTTCAGGCTCAGCCTACATCCTATGGAAATTTTAAAGTAGCCGATCAGGAAATTATCTACCAAAAAATTTCCGTGGCGGATTCAATAACACCGGCAAAACTTCAAGCCTATTACAGCACACTTCCATATATCTCGAACATTACAGTTCAACAAGATGGACTTGCGTTTGATGTAACGGATATCATTGTTGATTATAAAAAATTCCAATTCAGCCAGGTGAATTTGCAACCGATTATGCAAACCGGAAAATTCAGTGGTAGTGCTACCATTGGAATAAAAGATGGAAAATATAGAATTACTTTGCGCTCTATTCAGATAACAGGCGACATGGGATATAAAAAAATTACAGCCCGCGACAACCTTACCAACTACGCAACAAAAAATAGTGGCACTGCTTTATCCACCGATTGGTGTAAACCCAATATGCTCGGTTTGTTAGATCAATCCTTCAGCGATAAGCTTTTGTATGTAGAAAAAAAGAAAAAGGATGATGGGGATTGGTAATCGGTAAACTGTAATCAGTTGTCAGTATATGAGTAACCTTTTATGTAGAAAATTCCTACCTGGATTTGGTAAACTAGGCTATGTGCTGCAAGGATTTCAAAGAAATTGATCAAGCTAGAATAACCAGAAACTGGTTACCGATTACTCATAACCGACAACCATTACCGGTACACAAAAGCAACAAGATTCATTTAAGGGTTTGCTGTATCTTTTTAAGTCGCGTTTAGGTGATTATATTTGCGGCCGGAAAAATCAGAATTAGAATTTCATGAGATTAGGACAACTCGCCAGGAAGATATCTATCCGTCAGTCGGATATGGTGGACTTACTGGCCAAATCGGGTATTTCAATAGCCAATGAATCAAATGCGAGGTTAGAAGATGAACACGTTCACGTTATTCTTCAGCACTTTGCCCCGTCATTTCTGGCAGAAAAAATTGAAGAGATTGACGTTATACTTCCCGAGGCAACAGAAGAGTCAAAGATAATAACAACTGTCAATACAATTGAAGAGGAGCCTGTAGAGAACGTAATTCCGAAAATAAAGACGATAGCGACCGAGGAACAAGAAGAAAAGGTTGAGGTAATAAAAGCTCCAAAGGTTGACCTTCCGGGATTAAAAGTGATTGGAAAGATTGATCTTCCAGAGCCAAAAAAGAAGGAAGTTCCGCCTGTTGAGGAAAGCGAAAAAACAGAAGTTCCTGTAGGTAATTCTGAAACCAATCCAAAACCACGACCACTACGATCTCGGAATGTTCAAGACAATAGGAGAGAGCGAACGAATCGGTCATCCATAAACCCTGTAGCACTTCAGCGTGAACGTGAAGCCCGTGCTGTAGAAGAAAAGCGAAAGGCGGATGCTATCAAAGAAAAGGAAAAGCGCACTGAATATTATCTTAACCGAGTGAAGACCAGCGTACCAACAAAAGCAGCACGTATTTATTCAGAATCGGTAGAGGAATACAAAGTTCCTAAGAAGGATGAACCGAAGACCTTGCTTGGTAAATTTTTTAGGTGGCTGAGATCTGAGTAGAGCTCTTTGTATCTTAAAAAAAGAAAGGCAGTCTAAAATAAATAGACTGCCTTTCTTTTTAAGAATGGATTTCAATCAGGTCATGGATTAATTATCTAAGGCTCCATCATCGACCCAACAAGCAATAAGATCAATTTGATTTTGTGGAAGCCCAGGTGGATTCTCATTAGCCTTGTCTTTGGGCATGGACTTATTACCAGTTCTGGTTTTTATCCCGGCAGCTTTCGTTTTTACATTTGAGAAGACACTCCAATTTCGTTCAGATCCATTGTCACCATTATGACAACCTGATTTGATACAGTTCACTTCCAAAATCGGTTTAATATCATTTTGAAAGCTCACACCGGTACTTCCTCTGGCAACATCTACATTTAGAGCAAACTCACAGTTTGCTTCGTCTTTTACCGTCACTTGATATGAGCCCGTTTGCAGGGAAGTAAATGAATTAGAGGCACTGAATGTTCCAGCACCGATTTTGTATTGGTAGGTGCCTGAGCCACCAGAAGCTGCAATAGTAAACGAGCCATTACCTGTCAGACATTCTGTATCGGGCACTTCATTCTGAGATTCAGCTGTGAGGGATGAACTTGGAAGTGTTATCTCTGCTGTTGTAATCTTCTCGCATTTGTTTGCATCCTTCACTGTTAGGGTATATGTACCTGCTGAAAGACCTGTAAATTCTGTACCGCTGATGAATGTAACACCATCTTTACTAAATGTATAAGGTGGTTTTCCACCGGTAGCAGAAACTGTAATGCTGCCATTGGCTGGTGAGCAGACGGTGGCATCGGTTACTGATTTTGTAATAGCTAAATCAGATGTAGTACAATCTATTTTATTAATATCATCACTCACACACGAGGAGAAGAATGCCGTGCTGAGTATAATCGCTGATCCTACAATTACTTTTTGAAACATGTTGAAGAATTTTGTGTCTTATCCAAAGATAGTGTTATATGTTTAAACAAAGACAAAAATAGTAGCGCAAATTTTACCAATTAAGAATCAAACAGTATTAAAGTTTTGTTCACTGATGGTAACGGTTGATGCAGATCAATGTTCTATTACCTATGTAGAAATTCAAAAACAAGACGAGCGCTTTCATTCGGTAATTCTTCCATTGATGTATGGCCTCCTTCGGGAATAATAAGGAGCTTTGAATTTTTGATTGCATTGTTAAACTCATATCCGTTTTCGACCTTAATCAATTTATCCTTTTTGCCCCAGATTATAAGAGTGGGTACTCGAATGAATTTGAGACTATCGATTGGCGGCTTTTGAAGTTGTTGAAAGCGAAGCCACGTAGCATGTCTATTACCCTCACGAAGCATGAGTTGGTAGTAACGATCGATAAGTTTAGAAGTAATTAAATCAGGGTTCGCATACACTTGTTTGAGATTCAATGCGAACATCCAACGTGGAGTGATATGCTCCAAAGTGAATGCAGCATGTTTAGATCGCAGCAAAGTAAAAACCAAAGGCGCGCCATTATTTTGTTGATCACCCTTTGCGGTTGTAAAGCCAGCGGCATCTATTAAAATCAGATTCTTTATTCGATCTGGTTTGTGGAGCGCGGCCTGCCATGCAATTTGTCCCCCCATTGAATTACCAGCAATTGAGAAGGTATCTGTGCCAATTGAATCAGCCAATTCAAAGACCAGTTTTTCAAAATTATGGATCGTATAATTTTCTGATTTACTAGGCCCCGTTAATCCGTGGCCGGGAAGATCAAGCGATACGGTAGTAAAAATTGTGCTCAATGTATCTTCCCAATGTTGCCAGGTATGAAGTGACGCAAAGCTTCCATGAAGTAAAAACAAGTAAGGTCCTGCTCCCCGAATGCGAACATGCACTTTTGCATCGGTAAGTTGGACGTAGCGTGACTGTGGTGTAAAATATTCTTTCTCTAATTCTTCGACTGGAATATCTTTCCTATTGCCAAGAAGAAATAAGATGATCAGTACTGCTACCGAAATTCCAATACCCTTTAGTAGTTTGATCATATGTGTTAATTAAAAACACTAACAGCTGCTGTTTCCCCTGACTTTAATGTAAACGTCTTGAAGCCTGTGTATTTACTTCCCGTGCTTTGCTTTACACGGAAGACAATTTTGTATCGTCCAGGCAATAGAGTTAACGAGAATTGTGGTTTACGATCATTCACATTACATACCCATTCTTGTGCTCCATCACCTTTCAATTCGTAAAGACTTCCATAGCCCGTAGCAATCGTATTGAAATTTACAATGCCGGGAGATGGTAATAAAATTGTTTGTGTTTTATTTGGTTCAATATCCACTTGGAAAATTCTGCGCGGAAGGGTTAATGTTTCCACTTCATATTTTCCAATAAGGTAACGAAACGTCTCGTTGCTTAGCTGTGAGTTTAGAATTCCAGATTTGTCTTTCAGTCGGATAACAGACGAAAGGTTATTATCTTTTCTTCCCTCTTGTTGGACAATGAGATTACCTTGCGGAGCAGCGATACTGATTACATTGTGTTTTCCAATGATGATGGAAATATTTCTCTGTACAACAGGAGGAATTGTGTTTACAATAATATCATAGTCAACTACAGGATCAATTTGAACCGTATCCGTTTTACCCTGTTTATCCCGAAAATGAACAAACTCATACATGGATACATTCGTGAGTGCATTGGCAAACGTAACATTTACATTTGTTTCGGTTGGTTGGTTGGTTGCATCTAATAATTCAACGCTTGCTGTTGTTTTAGCAAAGCTTGCTTCGATTGCCTGGTTTAACACTTCGTGAAATTTACCGGGTGTATCCGCATCAATAAATTTACCAGCACACTCCAATGTTTTTTCTGCCTGAAGACCTATTCCAATAATGTATGGGCGAAGGAAGATACCTTTCTTTTGAAGTGCGCGTGAAGTAGTACAGAGATCACCACCACAAGATTCGATACCATCTGTAATTAAAATGACAATGTTTCGATAACCGGGACTGGTTGGAAAATCATTTGCAGCTTGTTCAAGAGAGTATGTGATAGGAGTAACACCTTTTGGTCTGATCTCTTTTAGTTTCGCAATGATGGCATCATGGTTATTGGTTTTAAAGGGAACTTCCAGATAAGTGTCCTTGCAATTATTTACTTCGCGTGGCGACCGATGTCCATAGACGCGTAAGGCAAGTTCCAGCTTTGAATTTTGCTTCAGTGAATCAATTAGCTGCGAGAGAATAGATTTTGCAACGCTAATCTTTGTTTGGTTCTTTACTTTCCCCCACGACTCTAACATACTTCCTGATCCATCAAATAGAAAAAGTATTCTTGTCTTCTCTGGAATTTTCTGCTGCACCTTGCTTTGAGACAATGCATCAAAAGTTAGAAACAATAAGGTAGCAGCTAATAACGTTGATCGAAGTATGTAGGCATGTGCTTTTAATTTCATCTTTGGTGTTAACGAGGGAACATTTTTCAAATTACTATTCTCAGGTTTAAAGTTTCAGGTGGAAGCTTCAATACTATGTTCTAAATTCAGCATTCCATATTCTAACTCCTAAATTCCATATTCGAAATTCGTACCCGGCTTGAAGTAGGATGATTACGCAAATTGATTTAATTTTAGGCATTAAAGGCCATTCTTAACAGGCTGCTATTTTTTGATTTAGAAAGCTTAACCCTATTTTTCTGAAGCGCATTGTCATAATCTTTTGTCTTACCTGTGTCAGCCTTTGTGGCGCGATGGATGCTTTCGCTCAGGATGATAAGGACATTGCTATTCCGTTGGACAAATTCTACGTTGATCGGAGAGGGGTAAGCCTGTTTCGTAAGATCATCAGTAAAGTAACTATTGGGATAAGTACGGGCTACGGAAGTACAAAATTCAAGCATGATCTCAGTACCTTTGGTATTCTCCAAAATCCTGATTCATTGCCTCGCATATTTGGAGCAGCAGGTAATGGGAGTGGCAACACAAATTGGTTTAATAATTCAACGTATTCAGCGGCTACTCTTCAACCTGGAAATTTTCAGGTCGATCCCAACACCGCCAAAGTTGGTTTCAAAAGTAAAGCCTTCAACATACCTATTAAGGCAACACTTCACATAGAATATGATCGCTACCGAATTGGCGGTGGATATTCCATTGAATACACTCATCTCGGCACATTTAAACCAACGGCTTTTGGTGACCAAATCAATAACTACGCACCTGAATTCTCAAGCTTTTGGTTGAAAAAATACTTTGGTATGATTGGAGGAACGGTGTATCGTTATTATGAATATTCACTTGTGGTGGATGCTCAGGTTGGAGGATATGGACTAGGAAGCAACTTCAACAAAGCATTAATTAAGAAAGGCGTTTACATCAACTTAGGTGCAACCATTGAGCGCGATTTCTCAGAGTACTTCCGAGTATTTGTTAGACCTTCATATGAGATTAAAAGTTATAAACTGACGCTTACTGAACTGGATCAGACCGTAAGACATAAGTTCAATGCATTTTATATTAACGTAGGTGCGAGTTATCGATTTCCTGAACTTAGAAGATGTGTAGTCAAAACATGTCGCGCACAGATGAACCATGCACATGGTAATCGGGAGTACAGAAGCAGAGTACATGCTATCTACAAAAAGCAGAACCCACACTATGGTGAAAACTATCCTACCTTGATCAAGTACAAGGGAAAAAATAAGAATAAACTGGACCCTTATTAGGGATTCAGTTGACCTCTAATTTTTATCTGTTAATCATATAAAACAGATGATGAACTATTCACTTTTAACGTTCAGCCATTAACATTTTTTGCTATCTTGCACAGCTTTAAAAAGCGTTAAATTAAGCCTAAAAACATCGATTATTCATGGCAGAAGAGACAGGTGGCCTACCCCCAGCAAGGCAGAGTATAATCCCAATAAATATTGAAGATGAAATGCGTGGTGCCTACATCGATTACTCGATGTCGGTTATTGTTTCACGCGCATTACCAGATGTGCGAGACGGACTAAAACCCGTGCATAGAAGGGTGCTTTATGGAATGCAGGATTTGGGTGTGAACTATAACAAGCCCTATAAGAAATCAGCCAGGATAGTCGGAGAAGTATTGGGTAAATATCATCCACATGGAGACGCATCTGTTTACGATACCATGGTGCGTATGGCACAGGATTGGTCGTTACGATATACATTAGTCGATGGTCAGGGTAACTTCGGTTCAGTTGATGGAGATTCACCTGCCGCAATGCGTTACACAGAGGCACGTCTTAGGCGTATTGCTGAAGAAATGCTGGCCGACATCAACAAGGAAACCGTTGACTTCCAACCCAACTTTGATGACTCACTAACTGAACCGACAGTGCTTCCGGGCAAGATGCCCAACTTACTGGTAAATGGTTCTTCTGGTATTGCCGTAGGTATGGCAACAAACATGGCACCCCACAATCTAACTGAGGTTGTGAACGGTATTCATGCTTACATTGACAATAATGAAATCACTGTTCAGGAATTGATGAAGCATATAACCGCTCCTGATTTTCCAACCGGTGGAATAATTTATGGGTATTCCGGAGTTCAGGAAGCTTTCCTTACAGGTAGAGGTAAAGTGATAATGAGAGCTAAGGCTGAGATAGTTACATCATCAACAGGAAAGGAACAGATCATCGTTACAGAAATCCCATACATGGTGAATAAGGCCATGATGATTGAGAAGACGGCAGCACTTGTAAATGAAAAGAGGATAGAAGGGATTTCTGATTTGCGCGATGAATCGGATAGAGATGGATATCGGATTGTTTATGATCTGAAGCGTGATGCTATTCCAAATGTTGTGCTCAACAATCTATTTAAATATACACAGCTTCAAACTTCTTTCGGGGTAAACAATGTGGCCCTTGTAAAAGGCCGTCCACAGACACTCAACTTGAAGGACCTGATCAAATACTTCGTTGAGCACCGTCACGAAGTGGTGATTCGCAGAACGAAATTTGAATTGGCAGAGGCAGAGCGCAGAGCACATATCCTGGAAGGATATCTGATTGCATTGGATAATCTGGATGAGGTGATCAGCTTGATCCGCAATTCCAAAGATCCGGATGCAGCAAAGGATGGGTTGATAAGCCGTTTTGCATTATCTGAAATTCAAGCCAAAGCAATTCTCGAGATGCGTTTGCAGCGCCTTACAGGCCTGGAACGTGATAAGATTCTTCAAGAATACAAGGAAATAAAAGAACTCATTGACCGATTGAATACAATCCTGAATGATGAATCACTTCGAATGCAAATCATCAAGGACGAATTGAAAGAAATTCAAGAGCGTTATGGTGATGCACGGAGAACATTAGTGGTACACAGTGATGATGATATCACAATGGAGGATATGATTCCAAATGAAGAAATGGTGATCACTATTTCAAATCAGGGGTACACAAAACGAACCTTATTATCTGAGTATAGAACACAAGGAAGAGGGGGTATTGGTTCAAAAGGTGTGGTAACGAAGGAGGATGATTTCACAGAACACCTGATCATTGCCCATGCACACAATTACCTTTTGATATTTACTGATCAAGGTAAAGTATACTGGAAGAAGGTATACGAAATCCCGGAAGGAAATAAAACAAGTAAGGGGCGTGCGCTCCAAAACCTGATTAACATTGAACAAGGTGAGACCGTAAGGGCAATCATTAACATCAAGAATTTATCAGACGAGGAATATATTAACAACAATTTTGTTATCCTCTGCACAGAAAAAGGTATAATCAAAAAGACCTCTCTCGAAGCCTACTCAAGACCAAGGCAAGGAGGTATCAACGCCATCACCATTCATGACGGAGATCGATTGTTAAATGCCTCATTAACAAATGGAAAGAACCATATTGTGATAGCAAAAAGTGAAGGTAAAGCAGTCCACTTTAACGAGTCTGATGTGCGACCTATGGGCCGTATGGCAGCTGGTGTAAGAGGTGTGACGCTTGATTCCGATGAAGACAAAGTGATAGGGATGGTTTGCATTAATCGCGAAGATGCTAACTTGCTTGTGGTGTCAGAAAACGGGTATGGGAAACGATCACTTATTGACGACTACCGCATCACAAAACGCGGAGGAAAGGGAGTGAAGACAATCAACGTTACTGATAAAACTGGCAAGCTTGTTGCCATCAAGCAGGTTGTGGATGAAGACGAGTTGATGATTATTAATCGTTCGGGTATCACCATTCGCATTGCGGTGAGTGAACTTCGGGTGATGGGACGGGCAACACAAGGGGTTCGACTTATCAAACTAAACGATGATGATCGCATATCATCCGTTGAGAAAATCCAAAACATTGAACCAGAGAAAATTGATTCGGAAAAAAACGACCAGGAATAAATAGTTTTGATTTTTAATGTATGACAACCATGAAGAAAATTGTAATTGCCGCACTCCTAGCTCTACCTGCTGTAGCCTTTGCACAGAAGGAGGTAAAACCCAATATCAATAAGGCATTGAGTGCTTTAAAGTCAGGTAAATATGATGAGGCTAAATCCACGATTGATGCTGCAACTACCTATGAAAAAACGATGAATGATGGCAAGACGTGGTTTTACCGAGGTTTGATTTACGGTGCTTTAGATACGACATCGGTCTATAAAGCTACTGAAGATTTAACTTCTGTAGCGGCTGCTTCCTTTAAAAAAGCGGAGGAATTATCCGGAGGAAAGGCAAGTTCATATTTTATTCAAGATGCTAATGGAAGTATTTTGCTTTATGATAATGTAAAAAGCTCTATTAGCCAACGCTATTTGTATAATGGTGATAAGCTTTTCGCAAAGGATCAATTTAAAGAAGCCCTTACGTTATTTGAAAAAGGTATCGCGTTCACAAATGGAGATACCGTCTTCTATCAGTATGCCGGATACGCTGCATACAATGGAGATGATAGAGCGAAGGCAGTCGACTACCTTCGAAAATATGTAGAGAAAGGTGGACGTCAGGGGGCAGCCATGACGATGGCTCCGCTATTAGAATATGAAGATAAAAACTTTGAACAAGCACTGACAGATGCACGAGCGGTATTGAAAGTTATCCCAACTCAAAAGGACATGAAGATTGTTGAGCTTAACTCGTTGATCGAATTAAAAAGATATGATGAAGCCTCGAAACTTATTGAAACTAAATTAGCACAGAACCCTAATGATGCCCAAGAGAATTATTTATTAGGTATGTTGAATAATGAGTTAGGAAAAGAGGAGGAAGCAAAGAAGAGTTTTGAAAATGCATTGAAAGCTGACCCGAAACATTTTGAATCAGCACTTGCTCTTGCCAAGTATGCTTATAAAGATGCGAAGACGATTAAAGATCAAATGAATGCTCTTTCGATCTCTGCTGCAGATAAAAAGAAGAGATATGAATTAGATGCCGTTTACGTTGAAAAACTAAAAGCTGTACTGCCGTATTGGGAGAGATGTGAAAAATTAAATCCAACTGATCAGACTGTTCTTGATGCATTGTATTTAATATACTCCGATTTAGATAACAAAGCTGGAATAGCCCGAATTGAAAAACGGTATAAAGAACTGGGAGTAGAGAACTAATCAAGATAAAGATTGTGATTTTAAAAGGGTTGACTTTAGTCAGCCTTTTTTTATGCATGCACTTTCTTAAACGAGTAGAACTTTACGGTAACAGGAAGTTCAAGTTTGCATGGTTTTGATTTCTGCTTATCTTTCAACGAAGTAGAATGCAAAACAATAGCATGGAAACAACAGCCCTAACAAAAGAACAAAAGAAAACACTTTGGTTTGTAATTACTGCCTCATCGGTAGGTACACTTATTGAGTGGTATGACTTCTATATTTTCGGAAGTCTTGCAACTATCTTATCAGAACACTTCTTTCCAAAAACAAACCCAACTGCTGCTTACCTGGCAGTGCTCGCTACATTTGCTGTTGGTTTTATTGTTCGACCTTTTGGTGCTATTGTTTTTGGCAGGTTAGGTGATTTGGTGGGGCGGAAATATACCTTTCTTGTCACTCTGATTTTAATGGGAGGCTCAACTTTCGCCATAGGATTAATACCCGGCTATCAAACCATTGGAATTCTTGCTCCCATACTTGTTTTAATATTAAGACTGCTACAAGGGTTGGCACTTGGTGGCGAATACGGTGGTGCGGCAACCTATGTAGCTGAACATGCACCGGCCACACAACGCGGCTTCTACACAAGTTTCATTCAGACAACAGCAACCCTCGGACTTTTTGTTTCGATTGGTGTAATCCTTCTTGTTCGCCAGAATATGGAGATTAGCCAATTTAATGAATGGGGATGGAGAATACCTTTTATTCTTTCAGCTGTACTGGTTATTGTATCCATTTTCATACGCATGAGAATGAGTGAGTCACCTATGTTTGCTAAGCTAAAGTCAGAAGGAAAAATTTCTAAAAACCCGCTTAAGGAAAGCTTTGGTAATAGAGAAAATCTTAAGCTTGTTCTCATTGCTTTGTTTGGAGCAACCGCTGGTCAGGGAGTTGTATGGTATACCGGACAATTTTATGCTATGTCATTCATTGAAAAAACCTGTAGTATTGATTTTGTTCAAACCCGGGATATAATCGCAATAGCCTTGCTTATCGGAACACCTTTGTTTATTTATTTTGGGTGGTGGTCTGATAAAATTGGCAGGAAGATGATCATGATGATCGGTATGCTAATGGCTGTGATTTTATATCGTCCCATTTACATTAAAATGTATGAGCAGGCGGATACATCAGTTAAGAAAGAAATAAGCGAAGAGCGTAAAACTACGTCTTCTGTTATAATAAATCCGTCAGGAGATTCTGTTGTGGTTGCGAATACGGTGAAGGTCTATACCGATGGGAGTAGTATGAAGGAAACTTCAACTTATGTAGTATCAAAAACAACTGATATAGTCAAGCCAGACGTTAAGAAAGAGATTTTACTAGGGGATGAGCCTTATTGGAATATGGTTGGGTTAGTGTTAATCCAAATTGTTCTTGTTACCATGGTCTATGGTCCGATTGCTGCATTTCTGGTTGAATTATTTCCGACTAGAATTCGGTATACCTCGATGTCTCTTCCGTACCACATAGGCAACGGTGTGTTTGGTGGCCTTACACCTTTTATAGCAACAATGTTATATGAGGCGAGCAAAACACCATCAAACCCATCAGGAGATCCGTTTGCCGGACTTTGGTATCCGATGGGTGTGGCCGCTATTTGCTTTATTTTTGGAATGATTTTCCTAAGCAACCGCAAGAAAGCAGATGTAGATTCTCTTGAGTAGGACGAATATTTTGTGATAAATTGTTGTGAATTAAAATATTTTTCCGATATATGTAGCCATAACTGCCAATCGGGCTGAAAAAACTATTCGCCATATTGCTCCTTGCTGTCTTCGTCTTTCAGATGGTTGGATACTATTTTGTATATCTGGGTTTGCGTTTTCAGGCCAATACAGAGATGGCGCAACGGCTGGACATAGAGTCATATACAGACGAAGAAACAATTACAATTAAAATTCCTTTCACGCTTCCGTATTGGTCAGACTCAAAAGATTTTGAGAGAGTTAATGGGGAATTTGTTCACAACGGTGAATTCTACAAATTAGTAAAGCAAGAGTTAAGAAACGACACACTGCACGTTGTTTGTATTCATGATTTTAAAGAAAAGCGAAATTTCAATTTTATGGCTGGATTTGCGAAACTTTCAGCGGATGCTCCTGTGTCTTCCAAGCAAGCTCTAAAGCTTTTTGGAAGCCTTCTGAAAGATTTTGTTCCGTCTTCTAATTCAATCAGTTCGACAAAACCGTTAGCATTAACTCATATTACCTATGCCAGCAAGCAATTCAGTTTAATTGCTGCTGCTTATCCTGTACTTTCACCACCTCCCGATTTTATTTCCTGAGCAGTTTGGTTTTGTATTGAGGCTAAGCTCCGTTGGTTATAGCGAGTAGTTTAACTTGTTATTGCCACAAGGATGTTCCTCTTCATTCAGCAAATTGTATAGATCGGAATTCAGATTCTGATCTCCATGCAAATTCATTTTGCATTCATCCATTATTCATCAGATATAAACTTAGATAATTAGGGTTAAGTAAAACGGGGCTGTTTGTACTTTTTGAGTTAAGAGCAGCAGCTTCCGTTTTTAAATTGAAACTTTTAAGATCATGCCGTATATAAATGTAGAAGAACATTTGCCTGGAATAACCGGACTGCTTGAATATCGCAAGGATACCGCAGAGCCAATCCGTAACCTTACTCAATTTCTGTTGCGCGGGCCCAATACGTTGACAGAAGCTGAGCGTGAGTTAATTGCAACAATTGTTTCACATCGAAATGAATGTCGATTTTGCTCAACAGCGCATACCGCAGCAGCGGATTTACTTTTAGGCGAGTGCGACACTACACAAAAAATTAAGCAAGACATTTCCACTGCTCCTGTAAGTGAAAAGATGAAGGCATTGCTCATCATTGCAGGACAAGTTCAGCAAAGTGGAAAGAATGTAACAACAGCATCAGTTGAAGCTGCAAAGGCAGTAGGAGCAACAGATGTTGAAATTCATGATACCGTATTGATTGCTGCACTTTTCTGCTTGTACAACCGATATGTAGACGGGCTCTCAACAATTGCTCCTAGTGATCCTGCATTTTATAAGGGATTGGCGGAAAGAATTGTAAATGGATATATGCGCCCTTCAACAGGCTATGATCATCTAAAGAAAAAAGATTAGTTCCTAATTTATAATGACAACAGAAATAAATACATCATCATCAATAGTAGGCGCTGAAAAAATCAGCGCCTACTATTGGTTGATGTTCATCATTTGTTTTTTCGGAAATATAATGGGAGGAGCCGTATCTACATTGATGTCGGTTTATTTGCCAGTCGTGGTTAAAGACTTGTTAGGCTTGGTGGATGAAGAACAAGTCAATCAAGTGAGTGCCTACATCAATGCTTTGTACTTTGTAGGCTGGGCCATTGGAGGACTAGCATGGGGTTTCCTAGCTGACCGCATTGGGCGGGTTAGATCACTTGCCATGGCGATCGGGATGTTCGGACTCTCAACCTTACTGGTTGGATTTTCGAAGTCATGGGAAATGGTTGTCGTTTTACGTTTTATATGTGGTTTCGGTGTTGGGGGTATGATGGTGATCAACACAACATTATTCTCAGAAACATGGCCGGAAAAGAGCAGAGCAGTTTTCATCGGAATTCTATCCATCGGTTTCCCTGTTGGGATTTTTTCTTCAGGAGCTGTTAATTTTTTTGTATCAGGCTGGCAGCAAGGTTTTATGATGGGGATACTACCTCTCGGCATTTCCGTTATTGTGTTTTTGGTTTTGAAAGAATCCGAAAAATGGAAGGCATCTCGAACTTCATCGAACGAAAATAAAACAAAGGTGAATATTCGTGAACATCGAAAGGATCTGATTAATGGTTCTATTATTTTCGGTTCAATGCTGATTGGGTTGTGGGCTATCTTTTCGTGGGTTCCTACCTGGGTTCAAAGTCTAATGACAAACTCCGATGGTCAGCGTGAAAGGGGTTTGAGCATGATGTTACTTGGTGTTGGTGGATTATCCGGAGGGTTTTTTTCAGGATGGGTTTCCAATGCACTGGGCACACGCAAAGCGATGATACTTTGCTTTTCAGGATGCTTTATACTTTCGTGTTTGCTCTTCAAAGGTAACACCACCTTTACCACGATCACCCTTGTTGAGATCGCATTGCTTTCCTTTATGTTCGGTATCAGTCAAGGATTGCTAGGGGTATACATTCCGTTGCTTTTTCCCGTATCCATTCGTGCATCAGCAACAGGATTTTGTTTTAATATAGGAAGATTCTTTACTGCGGCAGCGGTTTATTTCGTAGGTACATTGGTTGCTGCTTTCAATGGATATGGAAATTCGCTCTTTGCTTTTTCATTTGTGTTTTTAATGGGTTTGGTCTTTTTATTATTCTCTAGAAAAATTACTAATTAATATGGCGCATATTTCTGTACCCGAGGGAGTTCCTGGCATTCGGAGCTTAGTGATGTTTCGTCCAGAGAGTGGTCAGTACTTGTATGAGCTTGCGCAAGTATTACTTCGTGGTGAGTCACCGTTAAGCGAAGCAGAACGTGAATTGATTGCTGCCTATGTTTCTTCGCGAAATGAATGCATGTTTTGTATGAGTAGTCATGCGGCAGCTGCACGATATTTATTTCACGATAAAAGTGAGGTGGTTGATTTTGTTTTGAGTGATTATCAAAATGCTCCAATCAATAACAAACTAAAAGCACTTCTCAACATTGCTGGTAAAGTTCAGCAAAGTGGAAAGTCTGTTTCAGAAGAAGATGTAATGGAAGCGCGTAAACATGGAGGTGTAGATCGTGACATTCATGATACGGTGTTGATTGCAGCAACTTTCTCGATGTTCAATCGATATGTCGATGGACTGGCTACCTTAACACCAACGAATCCGAAAGAATATGAAGAGATGGGTAAGCGGCTGGGAGAGAAGGGATATGTTTTACCAAATAAGAAATGAGTAGTTAGACATTAGTATCAAGATAGGAATGAAAGACATGATTATAATGTAAGTATTATGTCTAGATCCATTTGACAAAGTCTAATTACTAATGTCCAGCTACTAAAGTCTAAACAAAATTATGGCACACATAAAACTACCTGAAGGATTACCTGGCATCAGGGGCCCAATGGCATTTCGACCTGAGACTGCAAAGCCATTGAATGAATTAGCAGAAATATTGCTTCGGAGTGAGAACTCACTTACACGGGGTGATCGTGAATTAATTGCAACGTATGTATCATCATTGAACGATTGCTTCTTTTGTCAAAATGCCCACGGAGGTATTGCCCAGCACTATCTTCAGTGCGATATGCCTTTCATCGATCAGGTAAAACAGGATTATGAAACCATGCCACTTTCGGATAAACTAAAATCACTCTTGTCTATTGCGGCCAGCGTGCAGAAAGGTGGTAAGAATGTAACGTCAGAACAAATTGAAAAAGCAAAAGCGCTTGGTGCTACGGATATGGAGGTCCATGACACGGTATTAATTGCTGCAGCTTTTTGCATGTTCAATCGATATGTAGATGGATTAGGAACCTGGGCACCACAAGATCGCGATATCTATGTTCAACGCGGACCAAGACGTGCGGAAGAAGGCTATATAAATTTTGATTTATATAAATAGAAGTTAAAATATAGCCCCTCTGATTTTATAAACTCTACTTCGATCAAACAGAATTAAAATGAAAAAACTTTTTTACATCGGCATTATTGGTTTTTGCTTATTTGAAATTTTGAATGTCTACTTCATTATGCCCATGCCATGGAGTCAACAGATGAACAGTATTGACATTGCTTATTTCTTATACTTGTACCGATGGTTCTTTAGGATAGTGTTTGGTTTGTTGATTCTCATAGGTTCCGTCAGTGCATTTAAGTCTAAACACAAATGGATTCCAGCATTGGTTTTGTTAATTACGATTGGTATTGCATGTCTCTTTAACTTCAAGATGAATGCCGAGAGCATGTTCAAGCAACCGGAGATGCTTACATTTAAATCCCAGGAAAATAATGTTCTTAATGATAGTACAGTTGTTATTGGAGTAGAATATAATGGAGAAGCAAAGGCGTATCCAATGCGATTTCTTACCTATCATCATCAGGTGCAAGATGTAATAGGAGGAAAGTCAGTGATTGTTACGTATTGTAGTGTTTGCCGAACGGGAAGAGTATTCGAACCAATGGTGAAAGGAAAGCATGAAACTTTTCGTTTGGTTGGAATGGATCATTTCAATGCCATGTTTGAAGATGTCACAACTAAAAGCTGGTGGCGCCAGGCAACGGGTGAAGCGATAACAGGTTCATTAAAAGGAGAAGCTCTTCCAGAAGTAGAGTCAACTCAACTTACTATTGGAACATGGTTTCAGTTGCATCCGGATGCTGTGGTAATGCAACTTGATGAAGCTTCCAAATTAAGTTATGATACTTTGGGTAGATTTGAGGTAGGTAAGAGTAAAGGGGATCTAACCCGAACCGATAGTCTGTCATGGAAAGATAAGTCATGGGTAGTAGGAGTTCAGATTGGAAATGCAAGTAAGGCCTATGACTGGAATCTCTTAAAACAAAATCAAATTATAAATGACAAGGTAGGAGATCATCCTATTCTTATTGCGTTATCGAAAGATGGACAAAGCTTCGCGGCATTTGAAAGACCGTCTGATCTTGAAAGTTTCACTGTTCGTAACGATACACTATTTACCGCTAATAAAGTATTTAACTTTGCAGGGCGCTCAGTTAATTCAACTGAATCATTGAAAAAGGTATCTGCTTATCAGGAGTTTTGGCATAGCTGGCGAACGTTCCATCCTGATACTCAAAAGCACAATTATTCGGAATAGATATTATAGGAACTCCCGGGTAATTATAAACCTTTATTAATCAACTGCTATTTTCTGCTTTGTCGGGGTTTTTATAATTTGCCGGTATTGTTAAATAGTTATGGTGAAGTGGAGCCAGGTTTTTGGGATAATCATATTTCATTTTTGCAGCAGTGTGTTGCAGGCTCAGTCCGTGCCGTATAAGTTCACGCATGTAAACGTCAATCAAGGACTTTCTCACAATCAGGTTAATTATATTTTAAAAGACAGGAAGGGTTTTCTTTGGGTGGGGACGACATCAGGTCTGAATCGATTTGATGGATATACCATTAAAGTATTCAGGAAAGACCCTAATGACTCAACCTCTATTCATAGCAATGGTGTCTCTAAACTTTTTGAAACACCCGATGGAAAAATTTGTGTTGTTGGTTCTTCACAGATAAGTTTGTATGATCCTGCAAAAGAGAATTTCAGCTCCAATCTTTCGTCCTTATATTCCAGGTATAAAATACCTCCGGGTGTGATTCGTGATATTGTTCATG
>JBDTTT010000063.1:0-30700 GCA_039930485.1 Chryseolinea sp. | reverse complement strand
ATGATCTACCAGCAATGACTTTACCACGTTAGTACTTACACTGTTTCTGTTTGCTGGTCTATGTAAGTAGGAAGTAAAACGCCTGGTTACAGGATCAAATTTGTATAATCCGGCACCGTCTGTTCCAATCCATATTTTCTGATTGTGGTCTTCAGCAATCGCAAGCACTGAATTCTTACCCATTCGCTCCATGTTTACATCGAAATACCGGTAATGATTAAACCGCGGCTGCTGTCCGGATATGAAAGTTAGCCCTGCTCCAAAAAGCCCAACCCAATAATTATTTTGTTCGTCCACAAAAATCTTATGAATGCTTCCATTGTCGAAGATTCGACTTTCGCGGACAAGAATTTTAGTAAACCTCGCATCACTTTCATGTCGGTACAGTCCTGCACCATCGGTGCCTATCAGCAGTACTCCCTTCCGATCGATCCCCAGTGCGGAAATAATATTATTACCAATAGATGATTTGTCGGGCTGATAGACAAATTGTTCGAACGTTTCATCTGTTTCGCTTTCCAAGCGAAGTACACCACTTCCGTTAGTTCCAAAATATATGGAACCAGTTGAGTCCTGCACAATGCTGATCACCAGTTCAGGAGATAATCCATTGAGTGCATCACTCTGGTATATTGTTCTCTCAATCCCTTTTGGACCGATAATATTGATGCCCTTGGCAGTACATGCCCATATCTTTCCATTCCGATCTTCCAGTAATGCATTAACAGAATTGTCCGCCAGTCCTTTTCCATCAGACTGATAAAAATAACGAACCATTTCAAACGTCTCCAGGTTTATCTTGGTGAGTCCCCAATAGGTTCCAACCCATAGATTATGCTTCCTGTCTTCGATGAGTGACAAGATGGTATTTTGGCTAATGGTATTTTCATCACCTGGACTCATTAAAAAATTTCGAAATGTTTCACTTTCGCTGTCATACAGGTTGAGTCCGTAGTAGGTTCCAACCCAAAGGCGGCCCTTGCTGTCAAGCAGAAGATTCCGAATCACATCATTGCTAATACTGGTGGAGTCTTCATCGGAATGACTGAAATGAACAAATGAATATCCGTCAAATCGATTGAGACCATCACTCGTGCCGATCCAGACGAAGCCGCCCTGATCTTTGGTGATAGAGGAAACATTGTTCTGTGATAAGCCCTGTTCACTGGTGAAGTTAACGCCCGGAACAAAAACGGGAGATGAGGGTAATGATTGTCCAAAAGTGGAATGAGTGATCAAGCTTATGGTGGCCACCATAAGCAAGATTCTTGCTCTGTATACTGAGTAGATTCTTAACAACACCCGGGAATTTCGACAATAGATCAAAAAAATACTAACCTATCTTCAATAAAATCGAAGGTATTCTGGTAAGCTGCCGCTACTTACGGTATAGACTCTCAAGTTTACAGGTTAATCCCAAAACTCACATGGAATAAAGCAGAAGTTGGAATAATAGTAGGCAATTTCTTGTGCTCAGTCTAAAGGATACACAATTAATTCAATCAATTCATCAGCTTCTGCCAATTTAAAGCGCTCACAAGTGAATTGCAATGGCACATATAGGTGCTATTTTATTTATAATAGCCAAATTTATTTTGCGGGAAGCGGTATCACACGTGACTTTCCATTGACTTCGTAAATAACTATTTCTTTTGCTCCAATTGGAATTGTCATTCTTCTTGAAGTTTGAGAAAGGTAGCCATTACCATAGTAAAATTCCTTCCGTGCACGCTTACCATTCCGAAAAAAAATATCAGCATATCGATCTGTTCTCTTTATCCCAATAGTCAGCATTGCTTCATTTGCTTCGTGAACTACCAAGCTATCATCATTTTGTGTAGCCAATAGCTGCATCTTATTTTTACTTGTAAAAATTTCAACGAGTCCTTTTGCATCTCCTGGTATCATTAATCCGGCTTCCATCACATTAGCCGACTTAAAGGTACCATCGCCATTCCCTTTGAGAAGCAATCCTTTCGATGCATCATACCGACCTGTCAACACATCGGGAGCAAAGGAATTTCCAGATATGATAATATCTATAAGGCCATCACGCGAATAGTCATTGCTCACTATTCCATACATTGGAGCAAACTGTGCTTCTATTGGAAGGGCGGCAAATTTCCATTTTTCTCTGCCCTCATTGATAAGTACTGAAGACTCTGCTATTTCAAATTGAAGCACTTCGGGTTTTGTATTGGGTGCACGATTTAAAAAACCTTCCATCGTTTCATCAGCGTACGCTTTATAACTTGGATAATACTTCTTAAAAGAAGGAAGTCTCTGAAACAAATCATCACGCGGATGTGCGGGATAACTCACTCCATTGATAAAGGTGGATAACACTGCGTCATTGCTTCCATCCTGATTGAAATCGGTAACGTATGCCCGCACAGGTTTTTCTGGCGAAGGTTTGTATCTCGTATTTAATCCCATGTTCCCCAATACATAATCAACATCACCGTCATTGTCAACATCAGCACCATGAATACTATTCCACCAACCTGAAGACTTCTGAAGACCCTTCGTAGCAGAAACATTTTCGAATCGTCCACCTTTGTTTTCATACACGCTCACAGGCATCCATTCTCCCACTACAATAAGGTCGATCTGATTGTCATTATTGAAATCCGTCCACAGCGCCCCCGTTATCATTCCTGAATTTTTAAGACCCGGTGCTACTTTATCGGTGACATCCAGAAAATGGCCTCCGTCATTTTGCAGAATATAACTTATCCCAGGTTCAGGATATTTTTGAGGAGTCAATCTCCCGCCAACGAATAAATCCAGATCTCCGTCATTATCATAGTCAGAAGCAATTACACATGAACCACTAGCCGTTTCAGTTGGAAGCGCTTGAGCTTGAAGAGTAAAGTTTCCTTTCCCGTCATTAACATAGAACCGGTCTTGGTAATAGTGGGACCCTGTTTGAAATTCGTTTCCGCCACTGACGATATACAAGTCATCATCACCATCAAGATCAGCATCAAAAAAGAGAGTCCCCATATCCTCTTCATATTTGATGCCTGAAGAGAAAGTTCTTGGCATAAATGATCCATTCTTTTTCTGGATGTACAGTTGACCTGATTGATTGTACGCACCGCTAATGAAAAAATCATTAAGGTCATCACCATTCACATCTCCCACCGCTATGCCTGGTCCTTCCTGTGAATATTTATGAGGCAATAAGGGTTGAATTTTAAAATCAGCATAATGTGTTTCATTGTGTTTGAAGTTAATACCTGTATCTGAAGTTTTGGAAAAATAAGGTGATGAACTTTGCTTTCTGTTTGGTGGCCTTTGAGTTTCACCTTGATACTTAATCTCAATCGTTCGATCTGCTACGACATCCTTCAACTCCTGGTTTGTTCCATCGGGCCACTGTATACGCAATGATGTAATAATAGTATCCTTTCCTAAACCAAAATGCATTTCCTTTTCAACAGTAGATTGATAACCTCGATAGGGTGAATGCTCCAGGAATTGTGTTCGTTCAGATGTTGTTAAAATTACCTTAGCACCAATACCATCCCTATTGCCCAAAGGCCCTTGAAGTTTGATTCTCAAAAAGTGGTTTTGAATTTGATAATTGCTGTGATTTTCAAAAACAGAGGCAACTTCATTTGTATTGTTCGTTACATAATCCAGATCTCCATCATTATCCAAGTCTGCATAAGCGGCACCTGTTGAGTAGGATGGTTTTGTAAACCCCCAAGTGGGAGATTGATCCTGAAAGGTAAGATCGCCTTTATTTTGAAAAACAAAATTAGGAAGATAAGCTCCATCCAATGTACTGAGCGTTGTGAGTAAATTATTTTCCACTCCTTCATGATATCCTTTGCGCAAAAGTTCATTGGCTTTGTAGCTAACAAAATCGCGGTTTGTAATATCGCGTGGATAGCCGTTGGTAATGAGCAAGTCTTTCCAGCCATCATTGTCGACATCCGCGAATAACGGGCTCCAACTCCAGTCCGTAGCGCTAACTCCAGCCAGTTGTCCTATTTCACTAAACATCAATTGCCCTTCCCAGGTCTTACCTCTTCCCAATTGAAGTATATTCCTCATGTATTGAGGAGCGTATCCCATCGTGATCTCTGAACGAAACCGATCATAGTTGGTGGCGCCAAACATCAGCTTTTGTCTTTTGTTATCAGGTGGCAGCATGTCTACACTAATTAGATCAAGCAATCCATCATTATTATAATCAGCCACATCGTTACCCATAGCAGAGTAACTCGTATGATTAAAATATTCAGCAGCACGGTCGGTAAATGTTCCATTGCCATTGTTGATATAAAGTAAATCATTAGAGAGATAGTCATTGGAAACATAAATATCAGGCCAATCATCGCAGTTGATGTCGCATATTGAAACGCCCAAACCATAACCCTCAATTGTTATTCCGGCCTCGTTGGAAATATTGGAAAAAGTGCTGTCACCATTATTTCTATAAAGCCTGTCTGTGTTTACCATCTCGCCCTTTAACCGTTTAGGACGGATGACATTCGGACCTGTCTGATCAGTGATATTGGTCAGCAAATACATATCCAGATCACCATCACGATCGTAATCAAAAAAAGCGGCTTGTACAGAATGTCCTACATCTGCTATCCCATACTCGTGAGCTTTCTCCGTGAACGTACTGTTCCCATTGTTAATGTAAAGTTCATTGGCTCGTTTTGAAGAGTCGACATATGGTCCTGCATAGCAAACATAAATATCAAGCCATCCATCCTGGTTTATGTCTACCATTGAAATACCGGTTGCCCACTTGTTCCTGGAAGCAACACTGGCTTGTTGTGTAATGTCTTCGAATTGCAAATCGCCTTTGTTGAGATACAAACGATTCGATACCATGTTACCAGCAAAGAAAATATCTGAAAGATTGTCATTGTTAATATCTCCCACCCCGACACCTGCACCATTGTAGAAATATTCAAAGGTTATGATGTTAAGATTTTCGTTTTCATCAAGTTGGTTAATGAAATTGATTCCTGTGCGCTCCTTTGACAGTAGTTCCAGCATGGGGGGCTTCTTTTCATCGGAAGAACATGAAGAAAACAGGCACACCAAAATAAAGCACACGATACAAATGCCTTTCATATTTTTTATTATCTGTCACAAGTTAAAATCACAAACGAGTAAGTCGCTTAAACCATAACCTATATTTTAAATTAATCCTTTCTATAAAATAAAATCCATCAGGATGTAAGGGTGGGCCCACCTTTATCTGTATTGGAATAATGATGCTTCCTGTCTGATGTGTATTGAAACGCAAAACACGGTGTCACGCCATCAAATGTTAGGCATCCTCGTGTAACGAGAGTAAATAGAAAAATAGCAATTGAAAATTAATCCAATCATCTCGCCTTGTTGAGAATGATTTATGAGATTGAGTTGCACATTGACGAACCCTTCAAGTTCCTTGACTCAGCTGTTCTTCAAAAGGTAATTTTAAAAATTGATAATCAGAGATGCAATAAGACAAACCACAAAACGAGTTGGAGTTGTTTACGGAGTGAGCGAAGGGTTTTAAACACAGAATTGTATACCGACTGAATCGTGATTCCTAATTCTTCTGCAATTTCCTGGTTCGATTGATTTCGATAAAATTTCATCTGCAAAAGTTTTTGCTGATGTTTTGATAATCCATTCATTGCTTTCAGGATTCTTTCTTTTTGCCCAAGAAATGCCTCATCATCAAAATCACTGGTATCGGTAATTTCAAAATCCATCACATCTTTATCTGTTTTAAGTCTTTGATGTGGAGACTTCAAGGTATCGAGTAATTTCCGTTTTAGTGAAGTGAAAAGATAATACTTAATTGAAGTAGTCTCATTCAGATTTTCGCGGTTATTCCAGATTTTAATAAACAAATCCTGAATGCAATCTTCTATCAATTCCCGGTCATCGCTAATTTTCTTTCCATAGTTGTACAGCATAAAAAAGTATTGTCTGTATATAACAGAATAGGCAGACAGATCACCCGATTTAAAATCCTTCCATAGATTGTATTCGTTGATCGAAACCACCTTAGTCTCTGCCATTGGAAAACTATCGCTTATTAATACTTTGTTGGCTTCCATCACATCCTCAACCTTTAGTATAAGTTCCGCACTCGATTTAAACGCTATTTGTCAATTGTGCGCGGAAACACTCACAAAGTCGGAATTTGTATTGAAAAGAAAAATCAAATTTTAACAATTATTTAATCAGCAAAATAAAATTTGGAATTCTACTTTGGAATTTTTAGGCATCATCAAAAAAATTAGCAAGCTCAAAATAACTACAGCCTTTTCAGCTCCATTAAACGGGACTTTTACAAAGCGAATTGAATTCTGAATTTTAATAAACGATGATAAGATTCGTTTCTAATACCATCATAGAAACTTTATTTAATCAATTGGTAGTAGAAATATTTAAAATAGTTGACCTTTTTTCCACAACTCAACTTATCAAATAAGGTTTTTGCTTGTATACATTCCATAAAAATTCTCCAAAAATAGTATTCGCCCAGGCAAACCATTTTCTGGTAAATTTCTGAGGATCTTCTTTATGAAATGATTCGTGCATGAAACCTGTACCTGCATGGAAACGAAAATAACCAGCCAGACATATCAACTTTAACCTTACTTTACTGTGGCCATCCAAAACATAATGGACTGCCTCTTCCATGTATAGGTAATCGCAACGGTATCACCAAGGCTAATGATAGCCGGGTAAGAGAACTCATCTCCCTCAACTCCCTTTTCCAAATCAAGGGTGGCAGCCCATGTTCTGCCATTGTCTTTTGAGATCGCAATTGAAATCGGATTGCGAGCTCCCCAGTTTTTTCCATCGCGATTATATACCAATACCAGCGTACCGTTTTGTATTTTAGTCAGATCAATACCGCTGTTCGGATTCGGAAGTTTTGTTTTATAAACAGGCGACCAGGTCTTACCATAATCCTTTGAATCGCTTCGGCAGATGACACCCGCTGAACTTCGTAATAACATGTGTACATTTCCTTTTTTTGATTCCCACAAAGTAGGTTGTATAACACCCTCTCCTGGAATGGAATCTCTGTTCAATTGAAGAAATGATGTGGCTTCCCAGGTCTTACCGCCATCCTCGCTCCTGTCAACAAAAGCATTCCATACACCATTTAATTCGTTAGATGCCGGAGCGAGCCATACACCATTTGATAGCACAATGGATTTATTGCGTACAGGCCCCCGTCCGCCTTTATCACCCGGCACAAGTTCTTTTGCAACTGTCCAGGTATCTCCATTATCTTTTGAAGTCATGTACCAGGTTTCCCAGGCATCAATCGTTTTTCCAACTTTAAAATACAGAATGATTTCACCTGTTGGCGTCTTGAATAATACCGGATTCCAGTGTGGTTCTTCCCGAAGCTTGGCAATTTCAATTGGAGGTGACCACTGTTTGGGAGAACCTTTGCATAACCATATACCAACATCATCATGCTTCTCGTGCGTACCACCAAACCACGCTACTAAAAATTTCCCATCATCCGTATGTAAAACGGTAGAGGCATGACATTGCGCAAAAGGTTGATTCGCTCCAAACACAAAATCCTTTTCGATAATTTTAAAGTCTTTCTGAGCCACTACAACTGACTGGATGCCAGCGAAATACATTAAAATAAAAAAACGCATTGCACCCATTATAAAATCAATTTTCATAAATATGCTGGATATAAAGCCATCGCATTTTGAAATGCTTACAACCGCGACTATCTATTCGCATTTGAAAATTTCTTCTGCATCAATTATCCGAAATTTTAAATAAAGTATTCGGTATATTTTGTTTTATAATTCCTGGTCCTTCATACATCAGACTCAAGCCACCGCCTCCTCCACCTTCAAAGTACTTTAGTTTAAACGGATGCAAACCTTTGGCCAAAGCTACCTGACCTCCTACTTCCCGGTTGCCATGATAACCATCATTATCAATCACAAGACGGTCTCCAATCTGTAATGTACTTCCATCATCCGATGATAAATAGAAAGTATAAATACCCTCCTTGGCGATATCAATCAATCCATCAAACTCAAGGGCAAATGCATTTGCAAGATTGAAGGTGGGTATGGCAAGGGTATCAACGACCATTACTTTTTTTAAATCTCCCGATTTGATTTTTGATACCGAACTATACGATCCGTCAAAGTATCGACAAGTCAATCCATTCTTTAGAGCGGTATTGCGAATGGGTTGAAGATAATCTTGTTTTTCAAAACGAATCGTATAACGATTGCCTGGTCTACGTTTAAATCCTAACGTTAATAATTTTACTGTCATTGAAGAATCAATGCGTAAGGGTTGAGTGAATACAGTTGCGTTAACATCCGGTGCAGTGCCATCAACCGTGTATCGTATTTCAGAGACGCCTTCAGGAATTTTAAGATCCATGAGCGCACTGTCAATAAACACAATATGCTTTTTCAAACCAGGAATATCCGGAAGACGGTATTTTATATTCAATTCATCCCAACGTGAATAATGTTGTGTAATTCGGGATGAAAAATCCTCCCAATCTTTTGCAGTGCTCCAACCCACTTCAGCCAGGGCCGTCATGCGCGGCATCGTCATGTAATCCAGTCTTGATGGTGTAGGTATCATTTCAGTCCAGATGTTAGCCTGCAGGCCAATAATTTTTTTCTTATCCGGGTCTGCAACATCTACAGGTACTGGGTTAAAAGTGTACATGCGCTCAAGAGTTTTGTCATCAGGCTCATAATCGAAATAACAATGAGAAGTTGGACTCATAATCACGTCATGCCCTCGGCTCACAGCTAAAGCAGGTGCCTTCGAAACCCAACCCCGCCAGTACATTACCGTTATGGATGAATCGACAACGCCATCAACAATTTCGTCCCAACCAATCGTCTTTTTTCCAAGGTTAGTCACTATTTTATTTACACGGTTAACAAAGTAACTGTGAAGTTCTTTGGATGATTTCCATCCGTTCTTCTTCAGAAGATCTTTACAGGATTTAGATTTCAGCCACGAACTTTCATCAACTTCGTCTGCTCCAATATGAATGTATTCCCCTGGAAAAAGGACAGCCACTTCTAGTACGTTTCCAACAAATTCGTATGTTGTCTCTTCGCACGGGCAAATTGGTACCGTAAATAATTTACCCCATCCACCTTCATCCACACACGTTAATTCAGGAAAGGATGAAACGGCAGCATTCATGTGTCCGGGTATATCTATTTCCGGTACGATGGTAATGTGTCTGTCTGTAGCATACGATACTATTGTTCGGATATCATCTTGTGTATAATACCCTCCATACATCTTCACTCCATTTTTATCCTTTAAAAATTCTTCCGGTAAAGCAAAGTCGTTATTGATAACGGCTTGCTTCAGGCATGCAGAATCCTGATTATTTAATATTCTCCATGCACCATGCTCAGTCAGTTGTGGATATTGGTTGATTTGCAGTCGCCAGCCCTGGTCATCTGTAAGATGCAGGTGAAGCCTATTGAATTTATATAAGGCAAGGCGGTCAATGAAAGTCTTTATGAATTCAACTGAAAAGAAATGTCGCGACACATCCAGATGCATGCCGCGCCATGCATAAGCGGGTTCATCCCGAATGAAGGCAACTGGAATTCTCCAGGCATTGGTACTTTTGTTTTTATTTTCAATAGTTGAAGGCAGCATTTGCCGCAATGTCTGAACACCGTGGAATAATCCTTCTGAATCAGGTGCAGTGATGCGAATCTCTTTCGGAGTTATTTTCAGAACATAACTTTCTTTTCGTCCAGAGTCTATTATTTCTAAAACAATAGAATGGTTTTCATTCTTATCCTTGTTGCTTTGAACCGTAATATCAAAAGAAGATGCCTCTGAAATTAGCTTCGCTAAATACGTAGCAACTGCTGTAGCTTCTCCACCTATACTTTGCAAGGATGTTCTTTGATCCAGGATGAATTCACCATCATATTGCTCTACCTGAACCGGATGTGGAATGATGGCAATGTTTAGGTTTTCACTATTCGTTTTATAGTCATTGCATTGAACCAGTAAAACAATAAGAACAATACCGAATAAAAATTGATTGAGAAGATGTGGGTAATGTAATTTAAATCTCGCTTTCATTGATGTACAGAATAAATCTCTAAAGAATGGACCGTCTTTTTCGTTTTAGTTTTATGATTTGACTCCTTTCAGTCCCAGCTTTCATCTTTATTTGTATCACCCCCCTTGCTTCCAGATCATGTTTAACGCGAAGCAGACACCAACCCAGATTCCCTTCAAATTTTAAGGATTTACTTTGCAATGCTTCATCAAGGAGAGTATGGAAAGAAATTTCTTCGTTCTCAACAAGCTTCGAAATAATAAAATCAGAAATGGATACGTAGACATCCTCTGGCAAATGAGTTTCTGTCCGGTTGTACATGCTTAATAACTTCATATATCAGATTAAAACGGTTCATAACGTGTGATTATTTAAATTCAGAATACCTCTACAGTGGAGATAAGAGGACAAGCCTTTGAAGATGTGATGTTAACGCGAACCTTATCTGTGTCGATCGAATCGAATTTTAAAATCCTCTTGTAACCAATGGTAGTACCCTCCGTTACTTTTTGCCAGATATTATCTTTCCGGATTTCAATTGTAAAAGTCTTCACACGTTGACCTAACTTGATATATTCTTGCAATAGAACATAGTTGATCGTTTGAGTATTGCCCAAATCAATCTCGATGCTACTTGTCGTGATATCATCATCTGTCGCCCAATACGTTTCAGCATTTCCGTCTGTTATGTTGGCTGGACGATAGACATCCGATTCTCCGCGAAAAGAACTCGCGGTTACATTTGCTGCTGCTGCCAGATTTGTTTTAAACTCCCGATCAATCAATGTGCGAAATCCTTTTAAAGCACGGATGTCATTTTCATGAAAGAGTCCACGTTTATCAGGTGGAACATTGAGCAATAAAGTAGAACCGCGTCCAACCGAAGTCAAATAAATATCAAGCAATCGCTCTGGGGATTTTACCAACGAATCTTCATTGGCATGATAAAACCACCCTGGTCGAATCGATACATCAACCTCAGCGGGAATCCATTGCATTCCGTTTTCATCACCTGTATTAAGTAGATTTTCAATTCCTCCTTTACCTGCAAACAAGGTATCTGTAGAAATGGTATTCCAATTTGTTTCTCCGGCAATTCCTTTTTCATTTCCAACCCAACGCACTCCAGGACCTGCATCACTAAAGAAAATAATGTTGGGTTCAAATTGCCGCACTATATTTAATGTTGCCGGCCAGTCGTAGTACGTTGCACCATTAATCTTTCGTTTTTCATTTGCACCACCGTAATAACCATCGCCACCATTCGCACCATCAAACCACATCTCTGATACAGGACCATAACTCGCAAAAAGTTCTTTTAATTGATTCCGATAATACGTTATGTATTCTGGTGTTCCGTAATCCGAACGATTTCGATCCCATGGTGAAAGATAAATTCCAAACTTCAATCCCTGTTGCTTGCAAGCTTCGGATACTTCTCTGACCAGATCACCATTGCCCTTTTTATACGGGCTGTGCTTAATAGAATGCTCTGTGTACTTACTCGGCCAAAGGCAAAAACCATCGTGATGTTTGCAGGTAAGGATCACCTGCTTAAAACCTGTTTCTTTCAATACGCTAATCCATTGATTGACATTGGTCTGTCCAGGATTGAACAAAGACTCTTTCTCATCTCCATATCCCCATTCCTTATCAGTGAAAGTGTTAATGGTAAAATGAATAAAGGCAGTTAGCTCCATGTCATGCCAGGCCAATTGTGCATCAGTGGGTACAGGTCCAATTGCTACTGGAGGCTTCACTTCTTTTTTTGAACATGAAACGATTATCAACAGGAGAATAATCGCGAATAGAAATCGATGCAGCATGAGATAAATATTTTAGACATTAATCGGTGACATATGAGAATGCAAGTGCAGGACTGTAGACTTTCTTAACACGCGAAGGTAGATAAACTGTTACAGTATTATTCTCAGCTTTCCACTTAACCCGAATATCGCTGCCCACTAACTTTAGTGCAGATCCTTTCTTTGGCACATTACCTGACCACGTAATCGTAGAGGGCATTTGTTCATTTTCTGGGAAACAGGTGATCGAATACTGCTTACCATCATTACCTTTTGTGAAAAAAGTATTCTCCGATCGAAAAACAGGTGACGATCGGGTTTTATAAATAGCCTCTCCATTTTTGTCAAGCCATTCGCCAATTTCCTTCAGGCGACTGATTTGGGTCTCGTTGAATAATCCTTCGGCATCGGGTCCAACGCCTAATAATAGATTTCCACCTTTCGCTACAACCTCTACTAAAGTATGAATGACTTTTGCGCTTGACTTAAAATGATCATTCGGTACATATCCCCATGCACCGCCCAATGTGATGCAACTCTCCCATGGGTAATCCAGCCTTTCTTTGGGAATACTTTGTTCGGGTGTCTGGTAATTTTCATAAGGTCCATGTACCGTTCGATCGACTATGAGTATGCCCGGCTGTGCCTTGCGTGCCATGGCAGCAATACGTGGCATCTCAATGTGCTGACTCCACGGTGGTATGGGCGCACCCCATGCTCGTACCTCATCCGTAACAGTTTCCAGCGGACGTACCCATCCTCCATCCAGCCAGAGAATATCAATGGAACCATATCCATTCATTAGCTCGCTTATCTGATCGTATGTAAACTGTTTGAATTTATTCCAGCGCCAGGGGTACTTTCGAATATCATAGTTCACATTGCGGTTAGGAGTTGCATATTTCGGCCACCAAAAATATTCTGAATGCCAGTCGGGCTTGGAGTAATAAGCACCAATCATAAAGTTTTGCTTTCGAAAGGCCTCAAAAACATATTTAGCAACATTTGCCTTTTCGTTTTTTGCAAACGGTCCGTTCGTGATTTTGAAATCAGTCTGCTTCGTATCAAACATATTAAAGCCATCGTGATGCTTGGTTGTAAAAACAACGTAACGCATGCCTGCATCACTCGCAGCCTTTGCCCACTGATCAGGATTAAATTTTACAGGATTAAAATCCTTACTCAATCCCCAGTACCAATCTTTATACTTATCATACGAAGAAGCACTGTCGCGTTCAATCCAATCTTCTGAACATAATTCCCAGGATTCAATAATGCCTGGTACGGCATATAAGCCCCAATGAATGATCATGCCAAATTTCTGATCTTGCCAGGATTCAAGCTTCTTCTTAACTAAAGAATCGGTTGGCCATTCATAGGTTGTAGATTGCTGATGGATATTGCCTTGTGCGTAGGCATGGCCTGAACAAACCAGAAAGCTCAGCGCCAGAGCATATCGAAATGAAGTGTGTTGAATCATTATTAAGACATTTCTAATTCATAATCCCTATAAAGGAAGAAGGGGAAGAACCTCGTTTGAGATTCTCCCCTTTCCATATTGCAAATTTAAAGTATTAAACTTTCGTAGGTTGGATTTTAATCAACATCCCACCAAACATTCGCGCTTCCTAGGTCCTGTCCTCCTGAAATGGTACCTACGGCCGCATCAACTGCCTCTCTGTTTGTACTGTACTCGTTCGGTAAATAGGTCAACCTTTTCATGATTCCTCTTCCAACAGCAGAATTTTCTGTTGTCAACAAAGGATACAAAATGTTGGCATCCGTTCTTCGCAGATCAGACCAGGTTTCCCATGATTCCGGGAAAAGTCCAAGGTATTTCTGTACCGCTATCTGCTTTCGTTGGTCACTCTCAGTACCAGCAAATAATACTGGTACATCCACAGGAGGTGTGGTGCTGATACCTGCATCATCATAATAAGAGACCAACGTGGGTTCTTCTGCAGTGCTTGTTCCTGCTATATATGCGTCAATTGTAGCATCACTTGTAACGCCCCATTGCTGCAGAGACAAGCGGATCCCTTGTTCGTAGTGAGACTGTGCTGTTCCACTACCCATACTCCATCCGTTCAGAACACCTTCTGCGCGATTGAAGTAGGTCTCCGATGCCATCATAACTTCGATCGGCTTTGCTACAGCACTTACAAAAGTGGTTCGATTTATCAGACTTAAGTCATCAGTGTCCCAGCCTCGTACAGTTCCGCCACCATTTGGCTGACCTACGAATTCTCCGTTTGCATTGGCCGCAAACCATTTTGAAAGCCGGGGGTCATCGTATCCTTTCAGGATGCTCTCCAAATCGGCCGACATATAAAATCCCCAACCACCCGCTATATCTACAAAGTTATTGTACGAGTGACTGCTTGACGCAAAATAGGCACTTCCTTCATTAGACTCGATAACACCCGCAGCTACGGCAGCTTCCGCCTGAGCTTTAGCGATAGAAGGAGCCACATCCGATAATCTCAATGCCAGGCGCAACCTCAGTGAATTACCAAATCTTCTCCATTTTTCAACATCTCCACCATATATCTTGTCAAAACTTCCAAAGATGCCTACCGTACTCTCCGTAGAGGCGCTCAACGTAGTATTGGCCGCATCAAGCAAGGTGAAAAAGTCCGTGTACATTGCCTCCTGAGAATCATACGCTACGGATGCACCGCCAACTCCTGCCTTGGAGTAAGGTACAGAACCCCAGGAATCCGTAAATCGATGGAACATAAAAACCTTCCAGATATCAATAACGGCCAACGCTTCAGCATTTCCTTCTGACGCAGTATAGGTATTTCTCAGTGAAGGCACTGCAAGGGTATAAAACCTCAACCACCCGCGGCTTCTCCATCCATCGTTGATTCCATTTCTTTCGGTTGCCCAACTCGCGGGACCTGCAGAAAAGTAGTGCGTAAAAAGCATAGAATGCAACATCGTAATGAGTCCGTAAGTACCTGGGTCATCCTCTGGAAGGTCCCAGGAGGCATTGTTAATTCCCTTGTACAGGGCATTGGCAAATGATGGACCTGCCATGGTCGCATCCAATTGATCTGCTGTAAGGGTATTCGGATTAGTGTTAATCTTATCAAAATCCCCGGTACAGCTCACCGACAATATCAGAATGGCCAGTGTGATATATTTTGTTTTATTTTTTTTCATCACGACTTTCTTTTAAAAATTTACTTTCACATTAAACCCGATGTCTCTGGTAGTAGGAATGTTAAATGATTCAACTCCCTGAAGGTTTCCTACCCCTACTCCTTGTTCAGGATCAAAGTACTTAGCCTTGTTCATGATGAAGAACAGGTTTCTTCCTACAATCGAGAAACTCACTCCTGATAATGGACCGTTTCCTAAAACTTTCTTTGGCACTGAATACCCTAATACCAATTCTCTCAACCGGATATTGGTTGCACTAAACACAAAATCTTCTGCCGATCGTGGGTCCCGGCTTGCTACCTGCGTCCAATAATTTTCTGCAGTAATCCCGGTTGTATTCGGTGTTGTGGATATAATGTTTCCATCAGTATCACGCGTAGCAACAACCCCCGCTACTATAAATTCATCGGTGCGTCCCTTTAATGTGATTTCGCTTGCGCCAATTCCAGCCAGTTTTGACTGGGTATAGGAAATTACTTTACCTCCGACCCTTGCATCTATCAGGAAGCTGAGAGAGAAGTCTTTGTAAGACAACTTGTTTTGCATACCACCTAGCCAGTCCGGATTGAAGTTACCTGCTTTGATATCAAAGCCTGGAGTGAATTCTGGTAAACCTGTGGTTCCATCTACCAGAATCTGACCATCGTCTGTACGCGCAAAGCCTCTGATGTAAAGGTCACCGTAGCTTTCTCCTACTTTAATAATTGTTTGGGCCAATCGTTCAGATCCGGTTCTGATCGACAGTTCGTCACGGCCTTTCATGATGCTCAGTACCTTCGTTTTGTAGCTTGTGTAGTTGAAGGTTACATCCCATTTGAAATTATCGCTTTCGATAATACCTGCGTTCAGTACCACTTCGATCCCTTTGTTCTGAACTGAACCTCCGTTCACTACCTGGGTACCATACCCGGAAGATTCCGGCACATTTACAGTAAAGATCTGGTTTTCAGTATCGGTCTGGTACAAGGTGAGATCCAACCCGATCCGGTTTTTCAAAAACCTGGCATCTATTCCGAACTCGCTTGAGCTGGAGATTTCCGGCTTAAGAGTTGGATTATTGTTCACGGTTGATGATTGTACGACACCACCATCATTTCCGTAATAAAAAACCTGTTGACTTAATCGATAAGGATCTGTGTCGTTACCCACAGAAGCATACGAACCTCTTACTTTCAAAAACGTCAGTATTTCGGACTCAACGTTAAAGATATCAGTCAATACTCCGGAAACACCTACCGATGGATAGAAATAAGATCTATTACTTGCAGGCAACGTTGAAGACCAGTCATTACGAGCTGTAACATCCAGGAACAGATAATCCTTGTAGCCCAACTGAGCAAACGCATAAAGTGAGTTGATTCGCTTGTCATAAAAATCAGACCCTAGGCTACCAGTAGAGAGATTGCTTATCGCAAAAAAGTTTCTCTTACTCAGTGTACCCCCCACATTTAACGTAGACCGTGTTTGTACAAGTTGATTACCACCGGCACTTACGCTGACAGATAACTCTCCAAACTTTTTGTTGTAAGACAAAAGGAAGTCTGAGTTCAACTCACGGGTGGTTCCACTTGACTTTGAATAGCTCCCAACCTCATTGGCAATTACTGACATTGAAGCATACTTGGAAACAACTGATGAAATCGCTGATTGATCAAGTCCGGATCGCACCTGTAAGCTGAAGGCGTCAGTAAAGTTGTACTTCAATGATGCCATTCCGATAAACCTGTTTTGCTCGTCTGTTCTCAGGTTTCTATGGGCGAGCCATGCTGGATTTTCCATTACTCCGCCAATGGAGTTTGGAGTAGGCCAGTTATAGCGAATCTGTCCTGCAGGATCTATGTACTGATATTCTTTGTATTGCGCGTATGGCATACTTCTGGGCATTGTATAAGCGCCCTCACCGATTGACCCCTCGCCTGTATTCAGTGCGTTGTCAATTTCCTGATAGATGTAGTTGGTCTTTACATCCAGTTTCAGCTTACTGCTAAGGTCACTGGTAATTCGCAAATTCAGGTTATGCCTTTTCAGCTCGTTTCCTGGTACTATACCTTCTGAAGTGGTATTGGTATAGGAAAAATATCCCTGGGTATTCTGATTTCCCATGGACGCGGAAACAGTCTTTGCCCAGTTGTACCCGGTTTTGAAGAACTTCATGCCATTGTCGGGCTGTGGGGTAAGTGCATAGGTTGCCGGTCCTGCGTAATCAGGATTAAAAGAAAGTTGCCATGCTGCCACTTGCTGACCAACCATCTGAGGTCCCCAACTAGTCCGGGATGTAGGATCATACACTCCGGCATTACCTTGCCCATATTCGTCTTGAAGGTTCAGCAGGTTATACGCTTTGGAAAACATCAGATTTGATGAAACTGATACATTAGCTTTCTGCCCTGATGAGCCCTTTTTAGTGGTGATAATAATAACCCCATTGCTTGCACGCGTTCCATATAACGCTGCCGCTGATGGACCTTTCAATACTGAGATAGAAGCAATGTCGTCTGGGTTGATACTGGAGATACCATTAAAGCTGGTAACTCCCCCGATGTCTGTTGATGGCGTTGACGTTGGGGCCATGTTGTTATCCATCGGCACGCCATCAATAACGAAAAGCGGCTGGTTGTTTCCTGTCAGTGACCGGTTACCTCTAAGCGTAATCCTTGATGAGCTACCAACACCGCTTCCTGTTGTTGAGAAAGCCAATCCTGCTACTTTTCCTGACAGAGAGTTAACCACGTTCAGAGAGCGTGCTTCTGAAAATTCGTTAGTTGAGACCATCTGTGCTGAGTAGGTTAGCGCTTTCTTATCTCTTTCTATACCCAAAGCAGTCACCACAACTTCACCGAGTTGCGTAGCATCTTCCACTAATACAACATTCACTTCTGTCTGTGTCCCAATACTAACTTCCTGTGAAGTGAACCCGATAAAAGAAAAAGTGAGAGCTTCGCTTCCACTACTAAGACTAATGGTGTATTTACCATCAGAGTCCGTTGTGGTTCCTGTAGATGTTCCTTTTAGGAAAACGTTTACACCAGGCAATGGTGATCCGTCACTCTTGGACGTCACCTTGCCACTTATCGTGACATTTTGCGCTTGCGTTGCAAACGCGAAGCAGAAGCATAGGATAAAAGTCATGAGTGGCTTTACCCTCCATCGTAAATTTTTCGTCATAGGTTAATTGTTAGGTTAAAAACTTATATTAATCTGAACCCGACACCAAAAGCGCCAGCTATTCATTCAAGAAAGAAAACTGTCAAAAGGGAAACGACAGTAAACAACTCCGATATGCTAATGACCTGATGCGCACCTTCACTCTAAAGTTTTCGGTTTTTCTAACCCAAAAGAAAATCGAAACTCTAGTCACGTTCTTTACGAGCGAAACATGATGAAGCGCACCAAGTCAATAGCACTGGCTTATCCAAAAAACTAACATTTGCCTCTAAACGGTGGAGATGAAAAAATCTAATCTCATCAGAAGAAAAAAATAATAAGAAAATTGCTACGAGCTGGAGAAGGAAGATATTGAACCGAAAATTCTTCGAAGAAACAATTGAGTGCTGAAAAAAGGGATTCAGTTAAAGGTATTACTGTACATCCCAGAAAATCTTAGCATCCCGTTTATCATCAGCAGCAACGTTTTGATAGTTTTTATTTAAAGCCCGTTCGCTGGACGGATACACCAGTCGACTCGGAGGCAATTCATAACCCGGTAGTGATGAATGAAAAAAATTAAGCTTTGGATAGGAAGTTCTTCGTTGTTCAGCCCAACGTTGTACGGTCTGGAGAAAACCAAAATGAACCCACTTCTGTGCCCATATTTTAGAAAGTCTCTCTTCTTCACTGCCCTGATATTGTATAAAAAGAGATTCATCTAAAAATTGCTCAATCTCTTGTGGCGAAGGTGGTGGAAGAATGGTTCTTCCGGTATTCAGATTATTCAAATAATAATAAAACTCGATGGAGTGCTGAATGCCTTTTCTATATTCCAAACCGGCATCACCTCCACCCCATCGTTCAAATGCTTCGGCTTTTAAAAAATTTACTTCTGCTGCCGTCATGATAACTCCCGGAAGTTTGGCATTATAAAGAAAGGTAGTGGAGTCAATGATCGCATACATTCCCAATACTGCCTGTTGTTCAATTCTTGAAAGAGTAAGAGGCATTGCTTTAAATTCTGTATTGGGCGAAAATTGATTGTTGATCTGGCTTCCATATTTATCGAATAATACGGGAATCCGAAGATCATTTGCGGGCTTCAAAACTTCTTCCAACATAAAGTAAGGTGCCGGATAATTTGTCCAGTCAGTAAACGCTGCGTGCAAATCATCCACATAATCTACCAATGGAGTTAGCAAAATGTCATCTGTTGATGGTTTGTAGTTGACATCATTTAATAAAGGGTATTTCTCTTCGTCACCTAACAATGCCATTGCTTCTTCACGGGCGTTTGCTTCCTCAACAAATGAAATACGGAGTAATAGGCGAAGCCGAAGAGAATTTGCATATCTTCTCCACTGATCTATGCTTCCATTGAGAAGTATATCCTGCTTTGCAAAAAGTAACTGCGTTGCTGGTGTAAGTTCTTCTGCACTAAGGTATTCAGCGATATCTTTTAGCTCCTGAATAGCGTCCTCATAAATTTCTTCAGCGCTATCAAATTTAGGATAAACAATATCACCCGTTTTATTGAGCATACCTGCTTCTGAAAATGGAACATCTCCCCAAAGATCCACCATCTGTGTTAATTGATCATACAAAAATACCTGGGACGTTCGAAGGAAAATTTCATTATTTATTTTTTCTGACTCAGAGAGACCAGTATAAAGTCTTTCTATTTCGCGGAAATGCGCAACGACTCCAGAACCATTTGGTCCAGGTCTGTAAAAATCATTCCAACGATCTTGAATATAACTTGCATTTTCCTGATACATCGATTCACTGTTCAGAAATCCAACCGATTGTGTATAGACACCAATGTGCCAATTTACGAATGTACTCATCTCCCAATACGAAGGTCTTACCCTGTTGTGATTCAACATCGCGGTAAAAAATTTATCCAGGGTTGGAGAAGTCGTCTTATCCGGATTGAGGTAACGATCTGCCAGTTCATCCTGACACGCTATTGATGTCATCAGTATGAGCAAGATCGATATGTATTTCCAATTCGTTTTCATCAACCTTAAATTAGAAGCTCAGGTTCACTGAAAATCCATAACTCCTTGTGGCGGCACCAGCACTCTCATCGATCCCTTGGTTTAACCAATTTGTACCAATAGTAGATTCCGGATCAAGATTCTGCAACGTTCTCCACACGTATAAAAGATTACGTCCTATTAGTGAAACCCGGATGCTCTGAAAATGTAGTTTATCAGACACGGTCTTTGGTACCGTATAATCTAACACTATCTCCCGCAATTTGATATAACTATTATCATAAATAGCTCCCTTTTCATTCCATGCATTGTTACCCCAATCAAAAGTGCTGATGTAATAATTCGCTGCATCAATCACTATTGTGTTTGCGGATCCATCTTCCTTAACACCGTTTAACAAAACACCGTCATGATACACCTGGCTATTATCGGGTGATAGCGAATTATGATTGGGGAGGAGAATCATAATTCCAGCGGCATCCTTATAGTAAGGTAATCCACCATGAGCAGCATCGCGATACCTCATCGTATTTTCATACAACCCTGCTGCCATACCATACTTGAGCGCAGGAGAAATTATCTGGCCACCAAAACTAAAATCGAAGTTACATTGAAGATTAAAATTTTTATAGCGTAGTGAATTCAGAAATCCACCTGTAAACTTTGGCAACATGTTTCCGGCTTTAACATATCTTGAGTGATCGATAACATACAACCCATTATCGTTGATAATAAAACGGCCCGCTGCATCGGTCTGTCTTGGGTATACATAAATATTGCCGATCGGTTGTCCTTTTTCGGCTACTACCCGAATTGAACTACCTTCAAGATCTCTGAATACCAATCGGTCTACACCGGGCAACAAGCTTTGCAATTTAGTTGTGCTAAATGCCAGGTTAACACTGGTATTCCACACCACTCTTTCCGCTATTGGAGTAGCACTTAATCCCAATTCCCACCCCTGACCGCTCAAGGTTCCTACATTTGTAAGTATACGATCCGACCCTGCACTGCCTGGAATATCCAGTTTCAAGATTTGATCAAAAGTCTTACTTCTATAATACGTAAGGTCTACACCAAGCTTGTGGCGAAACATTCTGGTTGCAAGAGCAAACTCCATTTCATGTTTTCGTTCAGGTCGAATGCTATTGTTACCGAAAAGACTTCCATTTGCCGTTGCTGATATTGTGGAGCCGTTTGCTGTTTGAAGATTAGTGAGGTTGTATAAAATATTGGATTCATAAGCGGGTGGTGCGTTACCTACGATTCCATAGGAGGCTCTGATTTTTCCATAGTTCAAAAACGCAGGCATCTTAAACGCTTCAGAAAAAATAAAACCGGTGTTGACGGACGGATAGAAATAGCTATTGTTTACCGGAGGCAGCGTAGATGAATACTCTTGTCTACCGGTGCCTTCCAGAAAGAGAAAATCTTTATAACTAAAATTCACAACACCTAAAAAGGCATACTTCATGATTTTAGTATTGGATTGTGTTGTAGACAGCGTTGGGTTATAAGAATTACTCAGGTTAAACCAGTTTTCAAGAAGCAAACCTCCATTCGTGCTAACCGTTTCATTCCTATATTTTTCGTCTCTTAATTGAAATCCTGCATTTCCTGAAAACTTGATATTTCGTTTAAAAGCTTGGGTGTACGACAGCAACGCATCGGTGTAAAAAACAGAGTAATGACCATCTGATACGCCATAGGATCCTGTGCTGCTGACTCCATTAAATTCAGTAGGATATTCATTATGTTGGTGAGTTTCTGTCGAGGCGTTTGTGAAATCGTTGCCTGCTCTTCCTCGGAGCCGAAGATTTTTTAGAACTTCATAGTCTATTGTAAAGCTGGATATTACCCGATCCTGGGATTCGTCTTCACTGTTCGTTAACTGTTGCCATAGCATATTCATTACCTCATAACCTCGGGGCGTAGTAAACTTCAATGCCTCCTCAGGATTTCGCTGCGACTGATCATAGGGTACCCACTTATATCCAGCTGTAGTTTTATATTTATTAAATAATAATGACATATCTTCAGCTCTGCTAAAAAAGCCATTCCAACTTGACATTATTCGATTAATTTTAAGCGGTCGGTTATGCACAAAACTATTGGCATAGTTAATAGTCAAATCAACATTCAGTCGGCTGCTTAGCTTCAAGGAGGTGTTTAGGTTTATTGTATTTCGGATAAGTTTTCCGCCAACCTGAATTCCGGCATAGTCGCTCCTTGTATAGGAAAGGCGATAAGACCATCTGTCTATTTGATTGGCTAGTGCAAGATTGAAAACAGAGCCATAGCCCTTACGGTAAAGGTTTTTGAAATTATCGGGCTGTGGAGAAAAATTACGAGTTGATCCATCCCACCAAAATACTTTCTGCCCTGTCATCTTCGGACCGAATTGTGCATAGGATTCGAACAAAGGTCTTTGTCCATCCACTGTTCCGTTTCCATCAACATCCACGGATACCCAGCCATTTTCATTTGCGCCTAATGCAATATTTCTCTTAGCATCGAAACCAGGTCCATAAACATTTTGATAGCGAGGTGTGAAGGCTACTTCTTCCTGTGTTACCTGGTAATTAATTTCTACTCCAAGACCTTGCCTTTTTGATCCCTTTTTGGTTGTTATCAAAACCACTCCGCTGGATGCATCCGATCCGTATAGTGCTGTTGCACTGGCTCCTTTTAATACGGTCAAGGTCTCTATGTCGGTAGGATTGATATCCAGTATGCCATTACCGCGAATTCGGGTATCGGTAAAGTAATCATCGTTGTTGATACCGGATGCTCCCTTCTCATTACCATCACGCATAACAACGCCATCGATAACATATAATGGTTGGGTATTGTAGTTGAGTGAGTTTAAACCCCGGACCTGAACCGTTACGGCACTTGTTGCTCCACCCGGAGCAGTTCGTATTCGTACTCCAGGAGCTTTTCCATATAAGGCAGATACAACGTTAGTATTACCAGAAGCTGTTAGTTCTCCACTATTTATCGTACTGACTGAATACCCAAGCTCCTTTTGATCACGACTTATCCCCAACGCTGTAACAATAACTTCGGATAATGGTTGAAGGTCTTCAGTCATTATTATATCAACTGAATGTTGATCATCCACAGAAAGCTCCTGGGTTGAAAATCCTACATAAGAAAAAACAAGAATGTTATTGCTATTGTCGGGTACTTCTAATGAAAAATTTCCATGACTATCTGTTGTCGTGCCCTTGCCTGTACCTTTCAATAAAACATTTACTCCTGGTATTGATGCTTTCTCAATAGCTCCTTTTACTGTGCCATACACCAGATGCTTCCGGTCACCTCCATACTCCTTTGCAGTTTGAACGGAGTCACTATTTAGCGAAGGAGTGATTACTTTCTTACTTTCTTCATGTGGAGAAATGATATAAATACGTTCCTTAATATTTTCGATTTTTTTGAACTCAAGTTGATTCGGGGTCAGTATTTCTTCCAGGTAAGTTTCAAGGTCTTCATTTAATAATACCCGGTATGCAGCAGATTTTCCAGATAGAAATTTCTTTTGGTATGCAAAACTGACGTTATAATTATGCTCAATCCTATCCAAGATTTCAATCAGGGGTAGCTTTCCCGCTTCACGATGATTAACCAAAGACGGTTTTGGGGAAACTTTGAAGGCAAGATTTTGGGCAAAGAGATCACCGCTCATGCAAAAACATGAAATATACGCAACACATACTCCTATCACCTTTGGCGATGGGTTGTCCATAGGGTTAAACTAGGTTTAGGCTTTATATACAAAACCTAATATTCTAAGAGGTTAATCAGTAATCATCACAATGGTAACATAATGATCTGATTATCCTTTTGTTCAATTCTAATTTCGAGGGCCTCCGAAAGTACCTTGAGCAATACATTTATATCATGTGCAGGAATTTTTGCCGTTACTCTTTTAGAGTTCAAGGTCGAATCCTTCACAATAACTTTCGTTCCAAAATTATCTTCAATATCACGAGCCACTTTCGACAATGGAATGTCATTCATTACATAGAGGTTGCTCTTCCAAGCCAGCTTATCATTTGCATCACTAAGTAGCTCTTGACTGACTACGACTTTGTGTAAAAGTTTATTATAGTCTGCTCTTTCACCAGGTTCCAATGTTATCAGATCAGAGCCTGAATTCAGTCTCACTTTTCCAGATTGCAAATAGACCGATACGCTTTCCCTTCTGGTGTTTACATTGAACTCTGTACCCAATACTTGAATCGTTATCCCTTCGGGTGTCTTAACATTAAAAGTCTTATGATCACTTGTCTTCACTACATTGAAGAATGCTTCGCCCTGTAAGAATACTTCACGATCATTCTTTCCGATCCATTGCTCTGAAAGTTTGAGTGATGAATTGGCATTTAAGGTAACGGTAGTGCCATCCTCCAGCACGACTTCTTTCATTTCTGCATAGGTAGTCTTATACTCAATACTATTTCCATTTCCTGTCCGCAGCAAATAAACCAATGAAATAAAAATACCGACAAAAACTGCAGCAACCGATGCATACCGCACTAGTTTCCATTCAGTTCCAGGTCTGACTGATTTGCTCGCTTCGGCATTGGTTCTAATTTTTTCCCAAACATCCAGGTATATAGCATTGACATTGTGATCTGATGATAGTCCCGCTAACCGAACTAATTCGACAGCCTCATCCACTTCCCTTCTCTTATGAGGGTACTCCTCTACCAACGCATTCCAAAAATGAGCTGTCTGCTCGTTCGGGTTCAATACCCATCTTTGAAAGCTTTCATCCAACGCAAAATCCTTTGCCGTATAATCCTTATAATGGCTCATCAGTCTATATTAAATATGCCCCTAATTTAATAATGCTAAACGGTTTACTTTATAGAATCTAACCTGTTATTGTCAAAAATATTTTTATTGAGAAATGACCCCAATTAAAAGGCCCGATTCCGTAACAAACAAACGGTAGTAGTGTGGTAAATATAACCACACTGTGCACACATTAATTACGAAAACGTTGACGGTGAAGAAAGAAATATTGCTTTTTAGATTACAGGTTTGAAGTTCTTCAACAATTCTTCTAATTGTGGCATTACAATTTAACATATCAGATTATCACAAATGAATTTCACGAAAACGGTTTCGTAAATAACAATTTGAAAAACATTGGCTTAACCAACAATATTTCTCAAGTTCGATAATCTCTAAGCCTTTCCTCAACAAAAAAATAAACATGTCCTCCGAATTTTTACCATTAAAGGGTTGGAGGATAGTTTATCATCATGAAAATTCTCAGCGATTTTGCTTCGCCATTTTGATACGTAAACACCAATGAAGTGAGCACTGATGCTGACGATATTGAATTAGTTCGAAGCCTTAAGCAAGGAGACCCACGAAGTCTTGAATTACTTTTCAGGAGATTATATCCACGTCTGTGTGCATACGCACAAAAATTTCTTCACGATGGAAACGACTCCAGAGAAATTGTTCAGGAGTTGTTCTATACTATTTGGAAACATCGCGATCGTCTGGATGAAAATCAGTCCTTGCAGTCCTACCTGTTCACATCTGTAAAAAACAAATGTTTGAATCTTCTGGAGATAAAAAAAAACAGAAGCAAACATGCTGAGATGTTGTGGTATCTCTATGTCCAGCAATCAGCCGACAACAACAATTCATACCATGCACTTCTGGCCAAAGACCTCGAAAGTGATTTTAACTCCGCGTTGGAAAATTTACCAAAAGAATGCCGTAAAATTTTTGAACTCAGTCGTTTTGAAGGACTTCAATACAAGGAAATAGCGGCACAACTTGATATATCAATCAAAACCGTGGAAACACAAATGTCACGGGCGCTTTCAAAATTACGGCTTCAATTGCGCGAGCATATGACTGTATTGATCTTGATGGCATTTATGAATTAAGTTTCATTCTACTGTAAGGGTTGCTGGTTTGTTGCCGGTAATAGCATTATGGCATTGAATGACACTACACCGGAACACATTAAAGAAATAGTTCTTCGATTTTTAGAGGGGTCCGCATCCGAAGAAGATGTAACCATTTTATTTCACTGGTTAAAGGAAGATGAAAAGAACCGCGAATATTTTGACGAAGTCAATACTACGTTTCATACCTCAGTAACCTTAAATCGGTTCACCCAACAAAAAACGGATGATGCCTGGATGGCGTTATCCTCCAGAATTGATTCTGAAAAAGGGAAGCTGCGAACGCTTCGTCCTTTGAGAATATCCTTTAACAAGTCTGCATTTAGAATTGCTGCATCGATCTGTCTTATTGCTGTCACCTGGTACATTTTTGTCAAATTACTTTCGAAGACTGACCATCAGCGCCCTACCCTTGTAAAAAATTCAATCGGAAATAATACACGCATTCTTTTGCCTGACAGCTCCGTTGTCTTACTGAATACAAATAGCACACTTGAATATCCTTCCGAATTTGGAATTGCCTCGCGCGAGGTAGTTCTGAAGGGAGAAGCATTCTTTGATGTAAAGAAAGGCAGTAAACCCTTCATTGTGAAAACCGAAAATATCCAGATCCAGGTGAAAGGTACCCGGTTTAATGTTCAGGCCTATAAGAACGATCAAGCCGTGAAGACGACACTTGAAGAAGGCAAAGTAGAATTGCAAGTATCCGGAGATGAGAGAGTGTATACATTAAAACCAGGAGATCAGGCCATTCTGAATACGGACGTAAACAAAGTAACACTCAAAAAAGTAGATCCATCAAACTTCACGGCCTGGAAAGAAGAGAAACTGATTTTCGATAATACTCCACTTAAGGATATTATATCCAAACTTGAAAATCGTTTTCATGTTACCATTTCTCTTGACAGTGCAATCGCCAGGCGAGAAAGGTTAACCATGACTATTGAACGTGAGAGTCTGGATGAAATACTTGACCTCATTGTATTGTCATCCGATCTGCGCGTCAAAAAAGAAAATGACAAAATTATTTTATTCGAATAACACCTAAACCTATAGTCCTATGATTAGAATTTACAACTACACCAATCAAAAAACAAAGCCCAGGCGCTATCATTCGTTTGGATTTACTTTGCTTGGGTTTCTGATCCTTGCTCTTTCAGGTAACCATGCCATGGCAAAAAACCAGCGTCATGAATCCGTCATTGAGTTGAACGTGAAAGATGTTCCCTTGAAGAATGTGCTTCGTGAAATCGAGCGACAAACAGATTACCACTTTGTCGTGAACGATAGTCGAATGAAGAATGTAAAAAAACCAATAACTCTAAACATTAAAAGTGAAAGCATTGTAGACGTGCTAAATCAACTGCTGTTAGGTACGGATATCACATACAAAATTAAAAAAAGACAGATAACGTTAGTCCCTTCTTCATCATCCAATAACCAGCAAAGCAATTTAACTTCTGTTTTATCGAGTGAATCTTCTGCGATGACTGCGCTAACACAAAGGGCCTTCAGCATTTCTAGTATACCTAATCCAGACATTATAGTATCAGGCACTGTTACGGAAGAAGATACAGGTGCTCCTTTACCCGGTGTAAATATCCTGGTGAAGGGTACAACTCTAGGTACAGTAACCGATGCAAATGGAAATTTTTCAATCGCAGTACCGTCAGGCGAATCAATTCTTGTCTTCACCTTTATCGGATTCATTCCTCAAGAGGTTTCCTTGAACGGTAGAACCAACCTTACCGTAACCTTGATTGGCGATCTCAAGACACTTTCGGAAGTTGTAGTGGTAGGTTATGGAACACAGGATAAAAAAGATGTAACCGGATCTATCTCCTCTGTTAAAGGTCAGGAGTTTGAAAACTTACCAGTGTCCTCTACACAACAAGCTTTACAAGGACGAACGGCTGGTGTTAATATCGTCCGTAGTGGTGGCGAACCAGGAAACTCAGGAGCGATTCGAATTCGGGGAATTGGTAGTGTAAATGATGCCAATCCTCTAATCATTATTGATGGCGTTCCATCCGATGGGCCACTCATAGATGTTAATCCGAACGACATCGAATCGGTAGAGATATTAAAAGATGCATCAGCCTCTGCCATTTATGGCACTCGTGCCGCCAACGGAGTAGTTATTGTTACTACCAAGCGTGGAAAATTTGGCCAGGGTCTCAAGATGAGTGTCAATGGATATTCCGGAATTTCTAACAGAATCAAATCCATTGATGTCTTAGATGCACCTACATTGGCAATGCTAAAACGTGAGCGATACACCAACGATGGTTTGACGATTGATCCCATTTGGCAAGACCCACAATACCAAACACAGAAGACGGACTGGCAAAATGAAGTATTAGGTCAAGGCACTGTTAATAATCTTGACTTGTCAATCAGTGGTGGCGGAGAGAAATCAACTTTTGCAATCTCCGGTGGGGTTTACAATGAGCAGGGTATGATCAAAAATTCGTACTTCAAACGGTACAGCTTTCGCATAAACTCAGATCATAAAATCACTGATAAATTTAAGGTTGGGCAAAGCTTACAGATCACGGATCAAACCGGAACTGTACCGAATACGCTTTCTGCTCAGGATGGTCTTGTGTGGAGTGCTATTCGTTTTCATCCGGGCTTGCCTGTTAAAAATGATGACGGATCATACAGTTCATCTCAAATCAGTCCGCAGTTTGGCGATATCAATAATCCAATTTTCACTATTGATACGCAGGACAAACATCAATCACGGGCTCGCATTCTGGCAAGCATTAATGGTGATCTGGAAATACTGAAAGGACTTCATGCCAAAGCGAATGTTGCCGTTGATGCCGGCTTTTATGATTACCATGAATTTAATATCAGAGTGCTTGACCAGACACGCACTACTGTTAATAATTCCCGTACTGTTAGTTCAAGTAAAAGTTATTCAATCCTACAGGAATATTTTGTGACCTACAACAAACAGCTCGGCAAACATGATATTGGATTGGTGGCAGGATATTCACAACAAACTTTTAACTACTCCGATATGGGAGCTCAGAAAAAAGATTTGCCAAGTGAAGAACCAAGTCAACGTTATCTAAATGCCGGAGGTACCATTACGAATGCGTGGGAAGGAAGAAGTTACGATGCCCTGCAATCGTATTTTGGAAGAGGAACGTACAGCTATAACAATAAGTACCTGGCTACATTTACCTTTCGGGCAGATGCTTCTTCAAAATTTGCCCCCAGTAATCGGTGGGGTTATTTTCCCGCCTTTTCATTGGGATGGCGAGTATCCGAAGAGTCATTCTTCAAAAACCTTACAAATATATTTTCAAATCTAAAACTCACGGGTGGTTATGGTGAATTAGGAAACTCTAATATTCCAAGACTTCAATATCTTTCTCTTATTGGTGGGGGCTATCGCTACTCTTTTGGAGGCAACCAAACATTGGGTTCTGCGCAAAGTTCAATTGGTAATTCTAACATTGCCTGGGAGAGGGCAGTCATGACCAATTTTGGATTGGAGGCGGGGCTGCTTGAAAATCAGGTGCTCGTAACATTAGGTTACTTTAACAAGCAAACAAAAGACATGTTGCTGCCTCCACCATCGCTCGGTTCTAACGGTACGGCTGCAATTCCTTATCAAAACGTTGGGCAACTTGAAAACAAGGGGCTCGAAATTGAAATCAGTTACCGGAAAACAATTGGTGATTTCTCATATACGCTGAGCGGCAATGCTACATACCTTACCAACAAGGTTACCCAACTATACAATGGCAACTTTTTGGCCTCCCAACTCTATGGCAGAAGCAGCTCAGAAATTTCCCGAACGTTTGAAGGTCAGCCTGTAGCGACATTTTATGGTTGGAAGACCAATGGCCTTTATCAAAACCAATTGGAAATCGACAATGATATAAATATCTCAGAAGATCCCAGAAGACAGAATAATCAAATCCAGCCCGGTGATGTACGTTTTCTGGATTTAAATGGAGATCATATAATTGATGATAAGGATCGGACTATTATCGGCAACCCAACACCTAAACTTACCTATGGTATTAATGCAACGGCAGGTTATAAAGGATTTGATTTGTCGCTCTTTTTCCTTGGTGCAGCTAAAGTAGATATCTATAATGCTGATCGGATGCAAGGCATCGACCCAACGTATTCGTTTAATATGTATGCGGAGACCATTAATCGATGGCATGGTGAAGGAACGAGCAATTCAATTCCACGAATGACCACAGCAAGAGATAATCTTAATCACAGGACATCGGATATGTTTGTTGAGTCGGGTGCATTCTTCCGTTTGAAGAACACAACCTTGGGTTACTCCCTGCCGAATACTATGCTGCAGGCTTTACACCTTTCGAAAGCCCGGTTTTATGTTACTGGACAAAATATTTTTGTGGTGACAAAATACAAGGGGATGGACCCGGAACTTGGGATCGTACAAGGTAATGCTCAACTCAATGTTGACTATGCACAATATCCGCAGGCACGCACCTGGACTATTGGCGCTCAACTATCCTTTTAAAAATCTTAAATGATCACTACTAT
>JBDTTT010000062.1:0-30729 GCA_039930485.1 Chryseolinea sp. | reverse complement strand
CGGTGGCATCAAACAATTAGAGTTAATGGCCATGGCTCCGAAAGCGCAGTTGAATGCTGCTGGTGGAAATATCGAATTGAGAATTGATTCACCTATGGGTCAAGTTGTCGGGCAGACTGATTTTATAGGTGATGTTCCCGGAGCAGGCTTTAGTGCAAAAGCAACTACACTCAATGTTCAACCCACTGAAGGAATTCATGATATCTTCCTCGTATTCCAAAATCCAAAAGCAGAAGCAGGTCAATCGCTAATGGTATTAACAAATGTTGAATTCAAAACCGATGCCCCGGCAACTGTAGAGTCCGCACCAACTACAGAATCGAAAGTAAATTTGAATGACTACTCTGGAAAATACATTATGACCGGTTTACCTTTCCCCTTTGTTGAAGTGAGTGTTAAAGAAGGCAAGCTGATGATGGATGCCGGTGGACAAATAGGTGAAATAACTCCAACTGATATGCCTGATAAATATGATGCGAGTGGCAAAGCCATGATCTTCTTTATTCGTAATGATGCTCAAAAAGTAGTGACTATGAAAATGGACGCTATGGGATTCAGCTTTGAAGGAAAGAAGGAATAGCAAAGTCAGATTGACATTTGCATGAATAATTTAAAAGCATCATCTATCTTCTCATTCGTTGGTAGGTGATGTTTTTTCTTTCATTCGAAGTTGTTTTGTTAAATTGTTATGAATTTCATTTATATCAATAATTCTATGAACAAGGTGCTATCAAAATTATTCTTTATCGGATTCGTAATTTCAAGCATTTCCATTTGTGCACAGAATCCAAATACGCCACCAACTCCAAATGGTACAAATAAGAAATTACGCGTTCTTGTTCTTACCGACATTGAAGCTGATCCGGACGATTCTCAATCTCTTGTTCGATTTCTTACCTATGCCAATCAATTTGATATTGAAGGTCTGATTGCAACAACATCTATTCATCAAAAGAATCGCGTTGCACCTGAGAGTATTGTTAAGATTCTTCAGGCCTATAATAAAGTTCAACCGAATTTACTCTTGCACGAAAAAGGATATCCTTCATTTGATGAATTGAAATCAAAAGTAAAACAAGGTCTTGCTGTCTATGGCCTGGAAGGTGTTGGTGAAGGAAAAGATTCTGAAGGCTCAGAATGGATTATCAGAACACTTGAAAAAAATGACGCGCGACCCTTATGGATTCCGGTATGGGGTGGTGTGAATACACTAGCTCAAGCACTTTGGAGAATTAATAAAACAAAAAGTCAGGCCGAAGCCGATCGATTGATTAAGAAAATAAGAACGTATACTATTTCTGATCAGGATGATGCAGGACCCTGGATACGAAAAAACTTTCCAGGATTATTTTATATCGTGACACCGGGTTACAATTATTCAAAGGCAACCTGGTTGGGTATCGCTATTCCGTTGCCCGGTTCAAATGCAGAAGTTGTATCGAGTGACTGGCTTGCTAAAAATATTCAACAAGGTCATGGTCCGCTGGGTGCAGCCTATCCTGATGTTGCCTATGGTATGGAAGGTGACACACCTGCCTTCTTAAATCTGATCACCAATGGACTTAATGATCCAGAGTATCCAAACTTTGGAGGTTGGGGAGGACGATACGAATTCTATCTACCAAAATTCGAAGACTCAAACCAAGGGCGATTCAAAAGAGAAAACTGGCCAAAGGACGAGCCTGAAACACGACCTATCTGGACCAATGCAAATGATTCAATTGTGTCGCCATTGGATAAAAAATCCTACGTTGGAAATTGGGAAACTATCTGGCGATGGAGAACAGAATATCAAAATGATTTTGCTGCACGCATCCAATGGACAACTAAAAACTTCAACGAAGCAAATCATCCGCCCGTTCCGATGCTTGCGCATTCGGAAAAATTTAAGGTAAAATCTGGAGAACAATTTCGTCTCAATGCAGATGGAACAAGCGATCCGGATGGTGACTCGATGAGTTATTTGTGGTTTCAATATCCGGAAGCAGGTAGTTATAAAGGAAACGTAAGCTTTGCACCGTACTCACCTACTATTTATAATCTACAGGTTACAGCACCAATGGTGGATAGCGAGAAAACAATTCACTTCATTCTAAAGGTAACAGATAAAGGAACGCCATCATTAACGCGTTATAAAAGAGTGATCGTAACAGTCGTACCGAAGTAAGTCCATTACGATCACAGAAATTTTAGCGAGAGATTTTTAAGTGAATCTATTTGCCTGTTAAGCTCTTGATCAACTTCACTTCCTCTTTGCTGTACGGGGTTCCATCTTTTCTAAAAATTTCATGGAACCAAATCTTAGGTTCTTTTCCATCCGGCATTGGTGTATCCCATGCGTACATGGTGTTTGTTTTTCCTGCTACCAATCCCCAATTGTACGCTCCAATATTTTCAGCTTTCAACATGGGCATAATGTTTTCGAAGCGGCTGCCTCTTGTACGCGCCATGTATTCCGTGCAGATTAAAGGACGACCATACGTTCTTAAACTATCAATCCATTGCTTATGTTCTTTCTCATCTGAATAATTGTGATACGTTGTTACATCCGAATTAGCCAACTGATAATTATTCAGATCAACCAAATCCTTACTCCAAACTCCAGCGGACAACGGTTGTGATGGATTAACTTCCCTCCCCCATTGAAATGCTTTCTCCAATAATGGCATAGATTTATTTCCATAACCTGAATTGCCCGGCTCATTATATAAATCCCACAACACTATTCGTTTGTCATTCGCAAAATGACTGAGTACATCTTTTTCATATCTCTCCAATACAGTAATCAAAGTTGAGTCTTCATGAATTTTGTCGCCCGGATCGCGTACCCAGCCAGAGTTGTGAATACCGGGTCTTGGGTCTGGTTGTTTGCCTGACTTATATGTTGAAGCCCAGCAATCATCAAACAAAACAAAAAGTGTTGAGATGTGGCGCTTATCAGCGATGGTTAAATATTGATCAACGCGATTCTTAAAACCTGCTGAATCAATTTGCCATGCAAGGTGATGTAAGTAGACGCGCATAGAATTAAGTCCAATCGATTCGGCCCAACCTAATTCACGATTGATAGTTGTAGTATCAAAAGTTTCCGCTTGCCACATTTCTAGTTGATTAATGGCAGAGCTTGGAATAAAATCGCTGCCGCGCAACCAGCCTTTATCTTTATACCATTCGTTCGCTTGTTCTTTTGTCCAGACTTCACGTATGGGTTTTGGTTGTTCAACAGTTTGTTCAGTTTGCGCTTCTGGTTTTTTGCATCCAACAATTACTAACCCAATAAGGGCCATGAGCGGGAGTATATTCTTCATACGGATAAATGATATTTGATCAAAATACGCTATTTGATCTCGCAATTGCCAATTACCTTAATCCGTTGATTATCAGTTCTACGCACAAATCATTGGGATAAAAAGCAAAGAAGTTCGGGGTCTTATCCTCAGTATAGAAAAGAAATTTTTTTCAGCACTATTGCAATAATCAACCAATCTCACGAATTTAAGTCCATGGTTCGTTGTATTGTTGTCGATGATGAGTTGAAAAGCCGTGAGAGTCTGAAAATTCTATTAGAGGATTTCTGTGACAACGCTGAAGTATTGGCCCTTTGCCAGAATGTAGAAGAAGGTGTTGCTGCCATACACGAGCACAAACCTGATCTTGTTTTTCTCGATATTCAAATGCAACGCGAAACCGGTTTCGATCTTCTTGCGAAAATTAAGCCGGTCAACTTTGAAGTGGTTTTTACAACGGCTCACTCCGAGTATGCTATCAAGGCCTTTAAATTTTCTGCCATCGATTATCTGCTGAAGCCCATTGACATTGAAGAATTAAAAAAAGCTGTGGAAAAAGTTGAAAAGAAGCTGAATTACAGCATTTCAGAACGGCTAGAACAATTAGTTCAAAATCTAAAACCGGCATCGGCACAAAATTACAAATTAGCATTACCAACTTCTGATGGCCTCATCTTTGTAAAAATTGAAGACATTATTTATTGTGAGGCATCCAGCAACTACACAAATATCTTTACACACGATGGGAAGAAACATGTTGTGAGCCGCACCTTAAAAGAGTATGAAGATTTATTAAGTGAACATAATTTTTTTCGCATCCACAATTCTTTTCTCATCAACCTCAACTCCATTAAGAAATATGTAAGAGGTGAGGGCGGTTATGTTGTGATGAATAATGATGTTTCCCTTGATGTTTCAAAACGAAAGAAAGAAGGTTTTTTATCCAAACTTGGACACTGAATTTCAGGTCTGGAGTTGTTTACACAAAGAATGACTAACAGATATTAGTTCTCTCTTACCCTATCAATCAAGTTTCAATATCCTTAAAACTTTAGTAATTCTTTTCAATAAATGTAGCAACACATTGCCTAGTGTCTACAGAAATTCCAGTTTGATCAAGAAACATATCCTACCACTTACTAAGTAAACACCACCAGTTAAGAGTTTGGGGTCGTTAGCTCCATTCATTCGATTCATATTTGCTCACCAAAAAATAATATTGGTGAACAAAAATTAACATATGAAATCGCCTGAACCCAAAAAATCAATTACAAGCAGATTAAAGCTTGGTATGCTTGCATCCCTTCTCTTTATAATAGTAGGATCAGCTAGCGCGCAAAACGGAACCCGAGAAACGGTAAATCAATCGATCGGCTGGTTGTCGTTGAACTCCAACATGAAGCTTCATAGCAAGTTTGGCATAAGCCTGGACGTACAAATTCGACAGGCAGGAACAGACGCCATGCAGCGCCAGGTGACGGCTGGCTTTGACTACTTTGTTACAAAAAGTCTGACGATAATTCCGCTAGGATTAAGTCATGTTTGGAATTATCAATATGGTAAGCAACCAGCGGCTTTTGTAAATGATGAAAATCGGATATTTCAATCCATTGCCTATAAACACAAAATCTCCCGCATTGCAGTAAGTCACCGATTTAAGGTTGAGGAACGATTCCTGCAAGTCCATACCAAAGGTGCATCGGACGAAGTGATTGACAATGGATACACGAATAAACAAGTTCGCTTCAGATATCGAGCGATGTTCAATATTCCCATCAACCACGACAAAATGGGTCCTAAGACTGTATACCTCAGCATTTGGGATGAGATTTTCATGAGCAGAGGTAAGAGCGTTACCTTCAACGCCCCCGATCAAAATAGAATTTTTGTTGGCCTTGGTTATCAGGTGACAAAGGACTTCTCATTTCAAGGTGGCTACTTTTTGCAAACGTTAATCAAATCAAACGGCACGAAACAGGAGAACAATGCAGGCATTTACCTGCAGATGAATTACAACTTTGATTTCTCTAAAAAGTAAACCAAAGCGATAACACAGTAAATAAATTCTCTAAAAAATATAATCACAAAAAAAATGAAACTTAAACTATTCCAACCCACTAAAATTAAAGGAAAGCTTTTGCTGGCTTTCAGTGCTGTTTTGCTCTTATCCAGCATTCTTGCCGGATGGGGTTATTACTCGATTCAACGTGTCTTAGATATACGCAGTGTAGAAGAAAGCTTTAAAAATATCGATGTACTAGTGCTGAAGATTCGCAAATCTGAAAAAGACTTTATGATGCGTGATATCTCCAATGCAGAATTTATGGCTACCGGAAACAGCAAGAACATTAAGTCGATGGAGTTATTTATTCACCAGGAAGATTCTCTTATTTCGTTATTGCAGGAAAGCAAATGGTCTGGGAAACTAGAGATTAAAGGAGACCTGAATTCGTTGCAACAAAGTCTGGATGATTACCACGTTACCTTTAACAAAGTTGTAAAGGCATATTTAAAACGTGGCTTTAAAGATTCTGGAGATGAAGGAGAACTTCGTAAAGCAATTCATGCTATAGAGAAATCTGATTATAAGTTGGATGAAATAAGATTGTTGACTTTGCGTAGACACGAAAAAGATTTTTTCCTTCGCAAAGAACCTCAATATGTTGAGAGCTTTTATACAGAGATAAAGGCTTTCAGAGCGGGTCTTGATAACAGTTCCCGAGGAAAAGCTGTGGCAGAATTGCTTGCGACTTACGAAACAAAATTCAGTGAAGTAGTAAAAATTGAAGAGGCTATTGGGTTTAACGAGAACAGTGGGCTCCAGAATGAAATGCGTTCAGCGGTACACAAGATAGAACCTATTCTTGCCCAACTTGAGAAAACAGTAGAAACACGCACAAAGGAGATCACTTTCCAAACAACGCTAACCTTTGCATTTGTATTCTTAATGGAACTCATACTAGGTATTGTTCTCGCCTTGCAATTCTCAAAACGTATTACCGCGAATGTGCTCACAGTTCGTGAGGCCGCTGTGAAATTATCAGAGGGTATCATTCCGGAGCCTCTTACCATTACCAGCGATGATGAATTGGGCGACACACAACGTTCAGTGAATGATTTAATCAAAAGTTTAAAAGACAGTGTTGAAGTCGCTAACCTGGTTTCAAAAGGAAAAATATACAGTGCGGATCAAGCCGCTAAACTTAAATTAAAAGACGGTGAGCTTGACAACGCATTGAAAAACATGATCAAGAAGTTGAGCGAAATTGTACTCGACATCACGAAAGGGGCAGAAGAAATATCGTTTGGTTCGTATGAGATCAGCAAGAGCTCGCAAATCGTTGCCAACGGAGCTACAGAACAAGCAAGTTCTTTAGAAGAAATATCATCTTCTGTTGAGCAAATGGTAAGCAACATTAACCAGAACGCAGACAACGCGTCTCAGGCGGAAGAAATGACAAAAGAAGCTTCAGAGAAAATGAAGTTGGTGCGCAACGCTACAAACTCGACATTCCAATCTATTCGCGACATTACTGAAAAAATTGAGATCATTAATGAGATCTCCGATAAGACCAATCTGTTGGCCATTAACGCAGCAGTGGAAGCAGCGCGCGCGGGTGAACACGGAAAAGGCTTTGCTGTGGTTGCTAATGAAGTTCGCAAATTGGCGGAACGGAGTCGTCAGTCTGCTATTGAAATTATTGAGCTATCGAAAAGCACAATACGTGAGGCGGAAAATTCTGGTCATCTGTTAGATGAGTTAGGGCCTGAGGTTCAAAAATCTTTCAACCTGGTTCGTGAAATTTCTTCTTCAAGCGCAGAGCAGCGTTCAGGTGCAGAACAAATTAACTCGGCACTAGCACAATTGAATCAGGTGACGCAACAAAATGCTTCATCATCTGAAGAACTTGCCTCTGCGTCAACAAACTTTAATACGCAATCAGGAAAGTTGAAAGAAACAGTATCGTTCTTTAAACTGGATAAGAAAAATGAAGTGTCTTACCAACGCGAACGTATCATTAGTCAAATTGAACAATTGAGATCCATTCTTGAGGAAACAGACGCAAACGGCAACACTGCCAAAGCCGAAAAGCAAGAAACGAGTTCACCGATCACTAAGACGACATCGAGACCAAACGGAAAATCCAATTTGATAGATACTGATTTTGGGGGTCCATCAATTCAATTGGATGACTTTGATTCAATCTCTGATCATTCATTTGAAGAATTTGAAGTGGGCGCGAATGGATCTGCATCGCTCAATGGAAAGAGTGAAACAAAATAAGGTATTAACGCCTAAAACTAAATCCATGAACAATCAAATGCCCTGTCTGCTATTCTCACTTAGTAAGGAACTCTTTGGTATCAACATTGAGAACGTACTACGTGTCATTAGCCTGGATAAATTAATGAAAATACCAAAAGCGCCAAGCTTCGTTGCTGGAGCCATAAGCCTCGAAGGAAATGTGATTCCGGTTGTAGACCTGGCGGTAAAAATAGAATTGGGTGAAACATTAATTCACAAAGGAACCAAAGTCATCATTCTGGAAATCAATCACGATGAGGACGTCATCGTAGTCGGTGTACTCATAGACGATGTACTGGATGTGGTTACTATTGATGAATCTAAACTCCTTCCGCCAGCGCTAGAAAGCATGGGCTTCGATACTCAAACGCTGGACGGTATGTATAAAATTGATGAGGATTTTTACATGATTCTAAATGCTGTCAAGGTATTTGAGAAAGAACTGGTATCGTTAGTTTAATAAACACATTTACTTAAAAAACACAATGAGCAAAAGAATTGTAGTCGCTGAAGATTTTAATGTTTCGCGCAAAATAATAGTAAGCACACTGGCCAAAGAAGGATACACCGTTCTTGAAGCCGCAGACGGAGTTGAAGCCACCAATTTGTTTGATGGACGACCAGTTGATTTATTGATCACTGATTTCAATATGCCCAACATGAATGGCGCAGAGCTGATTGAAAAAGTAAGGTCGTTGACAACGTACGAATACATGCCTATTCTCTTGTTGACCACAGAGGTTCGCCAGGAGAAAATTCAAAAGGCATTGGATGGAAACATTACTGCCACCATCAAGAAACCATTTCAGACTGAAGATTTTCTAAAGATTGTTAAAAAAGCATTAAGATGATCTCCGACTTCCAACAAGAATTTATCGAAGAAGCTAAACAGGTTCTTAAAAACCTGGAGCAATCCTTACTTCAGCTCGAGAAAAAATCCGAGCCAGAAGAAATCAACAGTGTGTATCGATACATGCATACCTTGAAAGGAAGTGCTGGCATGTTCGGCTTTAATGATATTGAACGCCTATCGCATGAGCTTGAGTCGGTATATTCTGATGTTCGCGATGGAATTCGTCAGCAAGACGATTTCATACTTGATCTTACGCTTAATGCGGTTGACATTCTGGGCGATTTGCTAAATGGCAAAGATGTTGCGAAAGAGGTAGATCGAATCATCAAAGACATTTCAAGTTTGAAGATAGAAGGTGATAGCAATTCTAAGGTCGCAACCGGATCAACAAAAAGTGGTTTGAACGAAGGCTTTATTGTTTTTCTCAGACCCGAAAAAGATATTTTCAAACGCGGGATAACATTACAAGCCATCCTCCAAGATTTACAGGATTTAGGCACATCTGAATTTATTGTTCACAATGAAACTATTCCATTTGAAAAACAATTGGCGGACAAGGTCATTACATCGTGGTTTGAAATTTTGCTTTCATCCAATGTAGGTATTGAGGGAGTGAAAGATGTTTTCATGTTCATGAAAGCTTCTGAATATACCGTGCTTCCCTTCACTGGAGCAAATGTGTTTACAAGTGCGGAGTACCAACACGTTATTAAGTTAACGGATGAAGAACTAGAAACCAGGCTGAAGATCGCCCACCAATTATTTCCAGAACTTCTTTCTTCTGAGAATCCGACACTGTCTGAGAGCACGATTGAACAAAAGACAAACGTTACCCCTAGTAATGTTGATGCTCAGGAAGAGGACGAAGACAGTTCCAAGATTATACGCAAGTCCAGGAAAGGTGGCCAAGTGAGTGTTGCTACACAAAAGCTTGACCACCTGATTGACATCGTGAGTGAGTTGGTAATTTTTCGTTCGGAAATGCAACATCTTATGGGCCAGGATCAAAGTCCCGCTGTTGCAGAAGCGATGGAAAAACTGGAGCGACTAACATTAAGTCTGCGCGATTCAGCTTTTAATATTCGATTGGTTCCCTTGAATATTGTCAATGTAAAACTTCAACGATTAATCCGTAGTGTTTCAAAAGAACTTGGAAAAGAAGTAGAGTTCATAACTGAAGGATTGGATACTGAACTGGATCGGAGTATGATCAATGCGCTTGAAGCTCCATTGATGCACATCATCCGCAATGCCATCGATCATGGAATTGAAAAACCAGAAGAGCGTGAAAGAAGAAACAAACCGAGAAAAGGATTGCTTAAATTTTATTCTTACAATAGCGGAGACCATGTGTTCATCCAACTTCAGGATGATGGCAATGGAATAGACTTTGACAAAGTGAAAGCAAAGGGCATCGAGAAAGGTCTATTGAACAAAAATCAGGCATACACTGAAAAAGAATTAATCAATCTGATGATGACTCCTGGTTTCTCTACAGCCGACAAAATAACTACAGTAAGTGGCCGCGGTGTGGGAATGGACGTTGTAAAAAAAGAGATCACAGCTATTCGAGGTGATATCGAAGTGAGTACAGAAAAAGGTTTAGGTTCTATTTTCACGCTTCGTCTTCCCCTTACCTTAACGGTTCTGGACACGCTTGTAGTCGATGTAGCGGAAAACAAATATCTTATCCCAATTAATGAGGTCGAGCATTGTTACAAAGAAGAGCATGCTAAACTATTTTTCAAGAAAAGCAGGCAAGTGAATTACAATGGCCAATTAATTCCATTCGTTTCACTTCGTGAACACTTTGATATTAATGAATTCAATAAAGAAGAGACTGTCATTATTATTAACAAGAATGATACACGAATCGCGGTTGTGGTTGATAGCATCGTAGGAAAACTTCAAACGGTATACAAACCATTAAACGAGTTGCTTCACGATGTGGATTGCTTCTCTGGCGCTTCCATCTTAGGCGATGGAAGCATGGCGCTTATTCTAAATGCACTCAAATTAAAAAACTGACCTTTTCAACAAGAACCCCATCATGACCGACACTCCTTCTGCTAACCGAACCATCAGCGATGAACAGTTTAAATTTCTAACGCAATACCTTTCCACCAAATACGGCTTGCGAATTCCTATCGATAAAAAAACATTGCTCGAATCACGGCTAATAAGTCGGATCAATTCGCTTCAGTTGAAAGGGATGGATGAATACATTAATCACACATTCAAATCTAAAACTCCGAATAATGAATATCAATTCTTTATTGAACAGATTACCACACACAAAACATTCTTCTTTCGTGAGAACTATCAATTTGATTTCATCGCCAAAGCACTACCTGAATATGTTAAGGGCTTGAGTTCTAATCGGCCCTTGAACATATGGAGTGCTGGGTGTTCAACGGGCGAAGAGGTATATACTTTGGGAATGATTCTAAATGAAAAGAAAAACGATATTCCGTTTTTGGATTACAAAATTATTGGCACAGACATTTCAATTCCCTCGCTAAAAAAAGCAGCGAAAGGATTATTCTCATCCGAACTTGAAAACTTACCAGAACATTTTAAGAAAAAGTATTTTACTAAAATAGAGGACGGTAGAAGCACCCAACTCCAGTTTAACAATGCAGAAATCATTAGTAAAATTCAATTAGGTGCTTTAAACCTGAACAACAAACAATATAATCTTCCGCAAACTTTTGATTTCATTTTTTGTCGGAACGTTACCATCTATTTTGATGCAAAGACACGAAATGAAGTGCTGGAACGATTAGTCGCTAAGCTCAGACCAGGAGGTTATTTGCTTCTTGGTCATTCTGAAACGGCCTTAGGAACAACACTTCCTTTAAAAAGTATTCAGCCAACGATCTATCAAAAACTATAATCATATCTGATGAGTGTGATCAAAGTTTTAATTGTCGATGACTCTGCTCTTGTACGACAAACCTATAAAGCACTTCTGGAGAGCGATCCTGAAATTCTGGTGATTGGTACCGCCAATGATCCTTATATCGCTGTGCAGAAGATCCAAAGGGAAAGGCCCGATGTCATTACGCTGGATATCGAAATGCCGCGGATGGATGGTCTTACCTTTCTTAAAAAAATTATGGGTCAGGCTCCAATGCCCGTGATTGTAATTTCCAACCAGACTTTGAAAGGTGCAGATGTAGCGCTGAAAGCATTAGAGATGGGTGCAGTCGATGTGATGGCAAAACCCAACTTATCAAACGATCATGAAATTGAAGAGTCGCGAATTAATCTCATCGATAAAATCCGTTCCGCATACTATTCCAAACATCCGACACAAAAAACAGAAAAGCTCCCGCGGTTTTCTCAAACCATTGTCTCTGCCAAAGCAGAACTTCAGGCTACTATCCTACTTAAACAAATATCTTTTTCTGCGAATACCATTATCGTTGTTGGAGCTTCCACAGGTGGAACTGAAGCTATTAAATCTTTTCTAGAGGTTCTTCCATCAGCCATGCCTCCAATATTAATCGTTCAGCACATGCCCGAAAAATTTACGGCTAGCTTTGCTAAACGACTTGATGATCATTGCGCACTTAAAGTAAAGGAAGCGGAAGATGGAGAAGCAATAGTACCCAATACAGTATATATAGCACCCGGAGGGCTTCACATGATCATTCGAAATCAGCATGGAAAATCAGTGATCAAAATCTATCACGATGAGTTAGTCAATCGTCACCGGCCATCTGTTAACGTTTTATTCAATTCTGTGGCCGAGGTAAAAGGGAAACACGCCATCGGAATAATCATGACAGGCATGGGTGATGATGGTGCCACTGGGCTACTGTCATTACACGAGAAGGGAGCGTATACCATTGCACAAGATGAGACCAGCTCTGTAGTTTTCGGAATGCCGCACAAAGCCATCCTCGCAGGAGGTGTCTCTCGCGTACTTCCGTTAAGCGAAATCTCAAAAGAGGTATGTGAAAAAATTTCAGTCTAACATTCGAAGTGGACCATCATCGAAATGATACATATCGAGTACAAATACATCAAGGTGGTGATGGACAATGTTGCGCAAATTTTTGCGTTTCCATCTACTCAAATCGTTCTCCCGCCTACTCATTTCCGATAGAATTCTATAATCACATGATTTACTTTTGAACCATCATAGAATTTGGGTTTAGGTTAACATCTGAATGCGCAGGAGAATTTCCTGCACATTCAGATTAAAATTATGACAGAAAGCAAAACAGATATTACGCAATCCCTTATCTCTACTCTGGACATTAATCACAGAATTGGGTCCATCTTTCCTGACTCTGCTATTCTTGATATCCAGTTCAATATCATTTCAATTAGTCAAAACATTCTTGAAGCAACTGGTTATACGAGCTCAGAAGTAAAGTCCAAACCTATTTCCATATTCTCTACAACAAAGAATTTCAAAACATTACTGGAAGAGCAACTCGCTGCGGGTTACTTCGAAGAACAGTCCTTTGACTTGAATTGTAAGGGTGGCGAAAAGATTACCTATTCCCTTTCAGGATTCTATATGGGCCTGATTGCTGACGTTAATGGACTAATCGTTATTAAATTTAAAAATCAGGATGAATTAAATCAGGCCAATAAACAACTGGTGGCCAAAGCAAAAGAACTGGACGATTTTATTTATTCCTCTTCCCATTCATTAAGAGGTCCTCTGGCTACGCTAAAGGGTTTGATTAATATTGCGCGGGTTTCTAAAAATCTGGAGGAAATGGAGTTTCTCCTCACCCAAATGGATGTTTTTGCCGATCGCTTAGACGAGAAATTACATCATTTGATTTACGTTGCAGAATCTGATAAAACACCGACATCAAATCCAGAGGAGATTAGCATTCAATCCATTTTTCAGGCATTATCCATCAGTGTTCACGAATCCAGCATTGACTACCCCGTTCATTTTCTCTGTCCGGTTTTAGATCAGGAACAAATGATTGAAAAAGGTGAATCCGTTCTTTCCATGCTGAAAAACATTGTGCTATTCTTTTGTCAACAACCAAAAAAATTAGAAAATGTATTGACGTTGGATGTCTTATCCAGTTCAAGCGCAACCGAAATCATGATCCGTTCAAAGGGTTTTCAGTTTTGCGATTCGTTGATTGAAAAAATAAAGAATGTAAATTTTGGTTATTCAGAGATTCTCAATTTCCCGGAGCTGATCAATTATTACGCAGCTAAAAAAATCATGCTGAAGCTCAATGGAAATGTTCAATTCATGCTTATTTCATCCGATGAAGTTGTCGTTTTAATGACCATCCCTCGAGATAATCAGTTATCCTTATTCTAATTTCTTTCCACATGCTCAAATAATCTGACCAGTTAATCATTTGCTATTCCTATTCGCAGTTTGCTTATGGACATTTGGTTCATAATAAAACGCGATATGAAAAAACTTCCTCTGCTACTAATTGCTACTACGTTGGTGGGGTTAACACACGCACAGGATTCGGATTCTATACCGAAACCGAAGAAGGGTAGTTACCTTTATTATGGCCAACCTTCCATTGAGGATAACTCTATGCTGATCGAAGAAGCCTTCAACCAGGAAGCTGGAGTGATTCAACACATTTCGAACTTCATTTATAATGGTGGTGACTTCACTTTCGGTTACACTCAAGAGATTCCACTGGCGGATGTTAAACATCAATTTAGCTTTGGATTCACTTATGCATCCTTTAAAAAACCATCAGACATTATTAATTCAAACTATGTTACCAAAGGGTTGGGTGATGTTCTACTTAACTACAGGCCCTTACTTTGGGGAAAAAATGACTGGGCATTGGTTATCCCAAGATTTACAATAATTGTTCCAACGGGAAATGCACGATACGGATTTGGCCAAGGCGGTTGGGGCGGACAATTTAACCTCGCTGTAACAAAAAGGCTGAATAGTAAAATTACTACCAACTACAATGCCGGTTATACTGTAATAACAAAAGCTGATCATTATACCTATGCTCAAGATGGAACTCCAGAATTAGCGTATGAAAAGAACATTGGAGTATCAAATTTAGGCGGAAGCGCCATTTGGTTAGTGCGACCAAAATTCAATCTAATGGTAGAATATGTGGTCACTTTTGGCAAAGAAATGCAAGATGACGGAAGACTAATTAGTTTGAATAATTCGGTTGTTAATCCAGGTTTTCGCTTCGCCATTGATGTAGGTAAAATACAAATCGTACCCGGATTTGGTCTCCCTATCAATTTCACAAGCAATCATTTGGATGGTACCGGAGCATTTTTCTACCTCTCCATCGAGCCCGCATATTAGTCCACTTAATCAAATGATGACCCCAGATAATCATTGGAGCTATCAAGAAGCACTTCGATTGTACAACTTTAATAAAGAATCAAAAACAACCCCTATGAAAAAAACAATATTAGTAGTTGACGATTTTGCCAGCATCCGCCAGTTTGTTTGCGAAACATTAGAAAGAAAAGGGTACAGCACGTTGGGTGCCGCCAATGGTAATGAAGCCTTTAATCTTCTTAATCAGAAATCAAGTGAAGTGGATTTGGTATTAACCGATTACAACATGCCGGATTGCACAGGGTTCGAACTACTCAAAAAAATAAAAGAAAGTCCAGCATTTGCGAAAGTGCCAGTGATTTTTCTAACCACAGAATCCAGTCCGGACAAAATGCGCAGCGCCAAAGAAGCCGGTCTTGCCGCCTGGATAAAAAAACCATACCGTGCTGAAACGTTCTTCGCTCAAATCGAAAACGTGCTTAGCAATGGATAGCAATCAAAAGCGGTTTGTTGAAGACGCGCTTGATTTGTTGAACGAACTTGATGAAGGACTTCTTCAATTAGAAGCCAATCCTCAAGCTAGTGCACCACTTGAACAAGTCTTCCGCACCATGCACACCATTAAAGGCGGGGCCAACATGTTTGGTTTCGAAAATATTGGTGAGCTGGCGCATCAACTCGAAACGCTTTATGATTTAGTTCGTCAAGGTAAAACACAAGTAAATGACGGACTGATCAGCATCACGCTTCACTCCTTCGATAAAGTGCGCGATTTGTTAAAAGAAAAAGACGCCTCAAAGATCAACAACGCTGATGCTTTAAAAGACCATCTTAAAAGTGCCATCGAATTTTTAAAAGCAGAAGAAACAAAATTTACCAACACAATAGGCTCTCCAACAACCAACATAAAAAAAGATGAGCTTGCCACATTTTTTATTCGAGTTACACCGACCATAAGCATCACTGCCGATGGAACTCATCCCTTAGTGTTTATTATTCTGGATCTTGAAGCACTTGGCACAGCCAAAACGTTCTTCTACAAAAAAGAAAATGGTGAAGTAGCACATTGGGATATTTTTCTTTCCACCACAACGGCTCAGGCAGAAATTGAAAGTTATTTCCTCTTTGTTGAAAACGAATGCCAGGTTACGTATACGAAATTGCAGGCTTGCAATCTTTTCGAATCAGAAGAATTTACACAATTCGTTGAACAGGCCAATTCAACTCCTGTTGTTCTTGAGCCATTGATGGCCCTCGCTGAAAAACTGAGCAAAGATTGCGGGGATAAAAATAAAGCAGACGATGATGCTGAAGAAGTATCCTCTACTAAAAAGAAAAAATTCAACGATACGTACATAAAAGTAAGCAAGCGTAAAATTGACGACTTGCTTAACTGGATAAGTGAATTGATTATTCTCCAGGCGCAATTGGTGAATGCTACAACACACATCAACTCGCCTGAGATTACAGAGGTATCTGAGCAGTTGGAGATGATCACCAATCAACTTCGCGATACTTCATTGGAGATTGGTCTTGTTCCCATTGAAACGCTTGTTACAAAATTCAAACGCTTAGTGCGTGATTTGTCTAAGACGCTCGATAAGAAAGTAAACTTTCTTTCCGAAGGTGCCGAAACCGAAATGGACAAGGATGTAATCGAATTGATGGCCGATCCGATGATTCACATTATCCGAAACTGCATAGACCATGGAATTGAAAAACCAGCAGAGCGTAAAGCGGTTGGCAAATCAGAACATGGAACGGTAAAATTAAAAGCATTCAATACCAGTTCGTTTGTCAACATTATCATCAGCGATGATGGTAAAGGTATTCATAAAGAAAACGTACTAAAGAAAGCCATCGAGAAAGGATTGGTCTCTGGCGATGCTGTTTTAACAGAAGAAGAAATTCTGAATCTGATTTTTCATCCAGGTTTATCCACTGCATCACAAGTGTCTGATGTTTCAGGAAGAGGAGTTGGAATGGATGTGGTGAAACAAAAGATAAATGACTTGCGTGGTTATGTTTCCATCAAGAGCATGTCGGGTAAAGGAACATCAATACATATCAAGTTACCGTTATCGCGTTCGATCATTGAAGGTCTTCTGGTAAAGGTTGATGAGACACGCTATGTAGTTCCGCTGAATGTTATCGATCGGATTGATCGTATTCCATACGAAATGTTGAATCGTGAAAATGCGGTAAACAAATCGGTGATGGTGAATGAAGAAATACTTTCTGTTTTCTCTATGCGTCACAAATTTCACAATACCTCTGTTGCTCCTAAAACAACTGACATCATTTCGGTTACGGTGAACGGAGTTAAGAAAGGAATTGCTGTTGATCGGATTGAAGGTAAAATGCAAACCGTAATGAAGCCTCTTGGCGATGCGTATCAACAACAGGATTTTATTGCAGGCAGTACCATACTGGGTGATGGAAGTCTGGCACTCGTACTTGATCCTTCCCGTTTATTTCAAATCCACAATAATTAAAAGCACAACCACTCATGAAAAACGATTCCAATTCTTACCTGACGTTTACCCTTGGCGATGAGAAGTTCGCCATACCGGTAGACCACGTGCAAGAAGTAGTGGAGTTTGGTCAAGTGACTAAAGTTCCCAATGCTCCCGATTACATGCTCGGCATCATCAATTTGCGCGGACGTGTATTACCCTTACTCGACACAAAACTGAAATTAGGATTACCACCTACTGCACGTTCACAAAAAAGCCGCATCATGGTTCTTGATCTTCAACGCGAAGATGATAAGAGTCTTCAGATTGGTGCGATGGTCGATCTGGCAAGAGAGGTAGTCGAGATCAGCGACAGCGAAATTCAGGACGCACCCGAATTTGAAAATTTAAAAACCTCCCGACCAATTACAGGCATTGTCAATAAGCAAGGTGACATCACCATGATTATGGACATCACCAAAGTATTCTCCATTAAAGAAGTTACCGAACTCAATACATCCTTAAACTAATACTCCTAAACACCTACTACTATGTTAAACAATCTATCCATTCGAAATAAGCTGATCGTGGCTTTTTCGATTCTTATTGCGATGATGCTCGTCATCTTTGTTATCGCTTATTTTCGAATCAGCACACTCAATAATAAGGTTACTGAAATAACCAATGTTACCTCTCGCAAAATCCAACTAATTGGTGAGATCGAAGATTTAATGGTCACCATCTCACGGGATCAAAAGAAAATGGTGCGCGAGCCGGATCAAATTAAAATCAGTTCATTGCATCAAGGCATTATAAAACTTTCCGAAAATGTAAAAACTGATTTAGAAGAGTTAGAAAAATTGAGTAGCGGGCAAATGTCAACCTTGATTCAACAGATTAAGCCTACACTTGATGAATACTTCAATCTGAACGAACCCCTTTTTAAGTACGCTGTAGATGATAGCGAAAATGAAACGCAACGAATAGCAGCCGGTGCGTCCATGGAGGCCTATCAAAAAGTAATGGCATCGCTTGACGACCTCATTACGCTTCTTACCACCAATGGTTCAAAAGAACACATTGATCTAACCTACAAGGTGCGTGGATTCATTACCAATCTTAAGATGACCGAACGAGAATTGGCGTACATTTCTTCCGAGGAATTGGATAATGCCGTTGTGCAAAAAGCAATTGGCTATGAACAGTCAATTGAGTCGTTAACAACACAACTTGCCTTGAACCTTTCGGGTCAACCTAAAGCGTTACTCGACAAATTTCAACATCAATATGGTTCATTTTACAGTGTCCATCTTCAAGCCCGCAACGCAGGCAAGCAAAATAGCATAGCAAAAGGTTTTGCGCTTTCTGATGGTGATTCTGAAAATCTTGAAAAGGAGGCCGGGACTATCCTTACTCAGATCCAGTCTTTAGTAAATGATCAACTAGAAAGCGACAGGGTAGAATCTTCTGCAATTTATTCCAGCACTATTACGATGATGGTTATTATCATTGCGTTAGCCATTACGCTGGGCGCGTTAATTGCAATGTGGTTACTAAAAGACATTACACTTTCACTGGGTGCCGCAACAGATGCCATTCGTAAAGTTGCCGCGGGTAATTTTTCTGCCGATATAAAATCAACAAAGCAAGATGAGATTGGGGCAATGATGAAAGAGATGCAAGTAATGATCCACAAACTTCGTAGTTCGGTTGAAGTTGCCAAACTAGTTTCAAAGGGTGACTTGACTATGGACTTCAGCACCATGAAAAATAAAGGTGGTGATTTAGATGAAGCCCTGGAAGAAATGGTAAACAACTTGCGTGAGATTGCCACTACCATTTATAATGGTGCCGAAAATGTGTCGGGTGCATCACAACAAGTAGCGTCTGCTTCGCAGCAAATGTCACAAGGCGCTCAAGAGCAGGCCAGTGCTTCTGAAGAGGTTTCATCTTCTATGGAACAAATGGTTGCTAACATTCAACAGAACACCGACAACTCAAGAGAGACAGAAAAAATTGCAAACAAAGCAGCAAAAGATATTCAGATTAGCAGCAATGCAGTTTCTGAAACAGTTGAAGCCATTAAAACCATTGTTGAACGTATCGCGATCATCGAAGAGATTGCATCGAAGACCGACCTACTTGCATTGAATGCAGCGGTTGAAGCCGCACGTGCCGGTGAACATGGAAAAGGTTTTGCGGTAGTTGCCGCTGAGGTACGCAAACTTGCCGAGAGAAGTCAGAAGGCGGCTGCTGAAATCACTGAGATTTCTTCAAAGACGGTAAGGGCTGCGGAAGAATCAAAACAATTATTGGTAAACACACTCCCTGATATCAATAAAACGGCTGAGTTAGTGCAAGAGATTGCCGCAGCAAGTGTTGAACAAAACACAGGTGCTGATCAGGTAAACGGTGCTATCCAACAATTGTCAACGGTTACACAAGGCAACGCATCTGCCGCAGAGCAAATGTCATCAAACGCAGAAGAGCTGAACAGCCAGGCAGAAGAATTAAAAGCTGCTGTTAGCTACTTCCGGTTAGACGGGCGGATACGCAATGCAAAAAAACCAGTTCGTGCAACTAGTTTAAAACGTACAACAGTAAAATCTCCATCAACAGAGATACATGAAAATGCAAACAGTCATTCTTCTAATGGTTTCGACTTGAAGTTGTCTGATGGTCCATCTGATTCTGACTTTACCGAATTCTAAATTCATTATCCGTTAATGGTTATCAGTTAATCGTGGGAAGAGGAACCTGAATAGTGTAACGATTAACAGATAACAATTAACTATTAACTGATAACAAACCATTCTATGAGTGTTTCGCAGCGCTGATTTCTTCGGGGTTGTTGACTCGGCCTGCGGGCACTTAATAGGTTCAAAAACATACATCACAAATCTCATCCTACATGGACTCCTCTAGCCTAAATGGTTTTTTAAGCATGGATAAGGAAAGCTTTGAGCGCCTCAGCACATATGTAACGCGTGAATACGGCATCAAGCTTCCGCAGGAGAAAAAATCAATGCTGGAGAGTCGTCTCAACAAAAAAGTAAAGAGCCTTGGTCTTACTTCCTATAAAGAATTTCTTGATTTCATTTTCAGCGATCAAGGAAAACAAGGTGAACTATTCAATGTAATCGATCTGATTACAACCAACAAAACCGATTTCTTTCGAGAAGCTGCTCACTTTCATTTTCTCTCAAAAGAATTTTTAACACAGTACAAAACAGAGCATAGTCGAAACAACATTAAAATCTGGTCAGCGGGTTGCTCAACCGGAGAAGAACCGTATACCATCATCATGACGATGGAGGAATATAAAAAGCAAAATCCGGATGTTACCTATAGTTTAATTGCCAGCGATGTTTCTACGCGCGTAATTCAAACTGCCTATCAAGGTATTTATGAAATCGAAAAAATAGAACCGGTTCCATTGGAACTGAAGCGTGGATATTTCCTTCGAAGCAAATCCAACCCTAAGCTGGTGCGCGTGAAGCCACAGTTCAGAAAAAAGATTCAATTCAAACGAATCAACTTTATGGACAATCAATATGGAATGATGAAGGCTGACTACGATATTATTTTCTGTCGCAATGTTATTATCTATTTTGATAAGGCAACCCAAGAACGTGTCATCAATAAATTTTGCAGTCACTTGAAACCAGGAGGGTTATTATTTCTAGGTCATAGCGAATCCATTCTTGGTATGACCCTTCCGCTCAAACAAATCCGTCCAACAGTTTATCGCTTTGAAGGATGGTCGAGCTGAGAAAACATATTGTTTTTCCGGGCCAGTTTATCATTACCTCTGTACCAACACTCATCTCAACTGTTTTGGGATCATGTGTATCGGTTTGTTTGTGGGATAAGGTATCGAAAATCGGAGCGATGAATCATTACCTTCTTCCTGGCACTCCGCAGGATGATCTGGGTGGTGCCAATCGCGGAATGACTTCAACGCCAATCCTCATTCGATCATTGATCAACAGAAAAGTGAAGCTTGAAAATTTAGAAGCCAAAGTTTTTGGTGGATGCAATTCCCTCTACCTTATTAATGATCAATTTAAAGTAGGCGAGCGCAACATTAGCATGGCAATGGATATACTAAAAAATTACAATATTAACGTTACAGCACAACATGTTGGCGGAGGTTATGGCCGTAAGATTGTTTTCAACACGGCCACTGGTAAAGTGCGGATGCGCTTATTGATAAAAACAGAAACTGACATCAATGAAAAAATTAATAAAGGTTTTGGTTATTGATGACTCTGCGCTGGTACGACAAACCCTCACAGACATCATCAATTCAGATTCTCAACTAAAGGTGGTGGACACTGCTGCCGATCCGTATTTTGCTGCGCAGAAAATAAAATCATTCATTCCAGATGTTATCACATTGGATGTGGAAATGCCCCGCATGGACGGGCTTACTTTTCTCAAAACATTGATGGCGCAATATCCTATTCCGGTTGTCATCATTTCCAGCTTAACACAAAGCGGAAGTGATTTAGCGTTGCGTGCGTTAGATCTTGGTGCAGTTGAAATTGTGGCCAAGTCGGAAATCAGAAATACAAAAGAGCACTTGGAGGAATCACGAATACGAATCACCGATGCCATTAAAGCGGCTTACATGGTGCCTGTAAAAAGAACAAGCCTTGGCAGTGCCAGACAAGAATATGCTACCATCGTCAAACCCGATCCTGCAAGCCCAAGTTCTGCAATTTATAAAACAACGGACAAGGTAATAGCCATTGGGGCATCCACTGGTGGTACTGAAGCATTGCGTTATTTCTTAAAAAATGTTCCAGCAAACTCTCCGGGTATCTTAATTACTCAACACATGCCTGCCGGCTTTACCAAATCATTTGCCGATAGTTTGAATATGATATGCGAAGTAACGGTAAAAGAAGCCAGTGATGGTGAACGCGTAATGAGGGGACATGCATATATAGCGCCAGGAGGCAAACACATGGAACTGTATAGGAGTGGGGCAAAATACTTTATCAAGATACGTACAGGCGATTTGGTGAATAGACACCGGCCTTCGGTTGAGGTGCTTTTCAATTCAGTAGCCAAACATGCTGGCCAAAATGCTGTTGGCATAATCATGACGGGCATGGGCCGAGATGGTGCCGAAGGATTGCTGAACATGAAAGAGGCAGGAGCTAAAACCATTGCTCAGGATGAAAAGAGTTGTGTTGTGTTTGGCATGCCAAAAGAAGCGATCAAGATTGGTGCAGCGGATCAAGTTTTGTCGTTACAGGAAATTCCCAAGCGGGTAATTGCCTATTTTTAAAACAATGACTTTTGCCAAATCCGTTTTATTTTGATGATCTTAGCAGGGATGAGATTCCTGGAAAGATTAACTGAATTTGGTGTTTCTTATGCTGATAGTAAATCAGAAAAGAGAAACATAATTATGAGTAATTACCTCTCGCTGATATCCTCATCGGTTCCTTTGATTTTGATTCTATATCGGTTAACTGTTAATTATCGGTTAACTGTTAATTCTTTAAGTGACAATACCTACACCTTCATAACGATAACCTTCGCTCTTATTTTCCTATTGCCTATAATGCTTAATAGTATTGGGTTGAAGAACTTCGGTCGAATATTGGTGTGCTGGCTTCCTCCGGTTTACATTTTTACTTTAGTTATTACTGGTTTAAAGCAAGCTACCGAATTCCATTCAAGCTACTACATTGCCCCACGCCTGTATCTTCTGGCTTTTTGCTCTTTTCCCTTTCTTGTTTATGAATTAAGAAGTAAACAAAAACTTGCAGTTGCCTTGTCTGCTCCATTATTCATTCTTTTCTTCTTCGACTTCATTCTTGACTCACTCGGAATAGGATATTATCAAGTTGGTCTCCATGAACCTGGCTATGAATTCTATAATGTGCGAGTAGTTATTGTCTTTCTTATCCTGGCGGCCAGTACAAGTTTTTTGCGATGGCTGATCGAGAGTAGTGAAAAAGTCAATGAGCAGTTACTAAAAGAATTGGCTGAGAAAAACAGGGTTATCAAACAACAAGCGAAAACTGAAGTTCTTCAACTAAACGATCAACTCAAATTAAATTTACAGCAATTGAGTGAGCGTGAATTTATTTTGAATCAATCCCAACGCATTGCAAAAATCGGAAGTTGGGAATACAGAATAGAAGGCAATTTTATTTTCTGGTCGGACGAAATGTATGCCATCTTTGGTTTGGATAAAAACTTCAACATCAAAACCGGAAATCTGAATGAAGCTCTTGGAGAAGAGGCTAGTGAACGAATAGCAAAAGCGAATATTGATTTACTACGGACCGGCAACTCATACGATATAACTATTCGAACCCGGACACCGATTGGGTACACGAAATGGTTTCGAGTTTATGCTTTCCCTATTTTAGAACAGCACCATGCGGTTGGCGTAAGGGGCATTTGTCACGACATCACATTCTTCAAAGAAGCAGAAGAAAAACTACGTTCAGGTGAAGCTAAGTTCTCAAAAGTATTCGACAACTATCCCAACCTTATTATGGTTGTGCGCGAATCCGACTTGCTGGTTGTCGATATAAATCCAAAAGTTGTTAGCGTTCTTGGCTTTGAAAAACAAGAAGTAATCGGTCGCTCAGCCAGAATGATGGATTTATTTTTGGCGGAAGAGGAGCGACAGGCGTTTATAAAAAACTATAACATCGATGGCTACATTGAATTTGAATGTTCGTGGAAACGTAAAGATGGTCGGATTATTCAAGTGAACATTACAGGAATCCGAATGGATATTGATGGGCAGTTCTATCGCATGTCTGTGGTGCAGGATGTTACAGAGCAAAAGCAAGCTGAGAAAGAAAAGGAATACGCCCGTCATCAACTTAATGAACGCATTAAAGAGCTCACTACGCTTTATCGGACCAGTCAAATTCTTCATGATGAGTTGAAGTCGTCACATGAAATGCTATGGGAGATCGTTAACATATTGCCATCCGGCTGGCAGTATCCTGATGTTGCAGCTGCCCGAATCTTTGTTGACGGAGAAGAGTATGTTACGGCCAACTATGCAAATGCCAACTATAACCAGTCTGCTAAATTTCAAATTCAACCGGGGAGAATTGGAACTGTCGAGGTACTGTATACACAAGAGATGCCAGCTGAATCTGAAGGTCCATTCTTGCTTGAAGAAAGGAACCTGATTAACATGGTGGCTGAAATGATTGGCGAGTATTTTACGAGCAAACATGAAGAAGAATCCTTAGCCAATGCCCAGGCCAATCTGAAAGCAACGATAAACAACACAGAGGTTTTGATTTGGTCTGTCAATCGGCAGTTTAAATTAATAATGTTCAATATTCCTTTCTTCAACTATATGAAAACGTATTATAACGTTGAGATTACGATTGGGGAAAAAATTCTTTCCAATGACTCCGATATTCAGAAGTGGTGGGAACAGAATTATCTGAAATCTCTGTCTGGTGAAATTGTTACATTGGAAGAAACACGTTTTGGGATGGATATTCAATACTCCTTAAGCCCTATTATTGAAGACAACATGATCACTGGTGTCAGTGTGTTTGCAGACAATGTCTCGGAACGAAAAGACAATGACCGCAAACTGGCAGAAGCCAACACAAAAATTGGTGAAATGAAATTGATGGCACTTCGCTCCGTAATGAGTCCTCATTTTATTTTCAATGTACTGAACTCCATTCAATACTTCATTGCAAAAAATGACCGGCTAAATGCCATTACGTATCTCTCTACTTTTTCAAAATTAATTCGAAGCATCCTTACGCACTCGGTCAACGACAAAATTAAATTAACAGACGAGGTTGACATGTTGAAAAATTATGTTCAACTCGAAATGGTTCGGTTCGAAAATAAGTTCAATTTTATTTTAAATGTGAACCCGGAAGTTGATGTAGAAGCAATAGAGATACCTTCGCTCTTAATACAACCTTATGTAGAGAACGCCATTCTTCATGGCTTATACAATAAAGTTGGAACGGGTACTTTAAAAATCGATATCTACGAAGAAAATGAAACCATCATCTTCCAAATTGAAGATGATGGAATTGGGCGAGAAGCAGCCCTGAAGCTACACGAACAAAATTTTCCAACACATAAATCAATGGGAATTAAGTTGACAGAAGAACGCTTGCAGTTAATCAATCAAAAGCACAACGTGGTCTTTGAAATTCAAGATCTCAAAAATGATGACGTCTCCACCGGCACACGTGTCAGGATTGGGGTGATCTATTAAAAATTCTCTGTATTCATTATCCCATAGAATAAAATTGTCTTTTCGTTTTCCTTATTGGCCACAATAATCAATCTCTATTTGTAAAGGATATTTCATAACTTTCATTCATACCTCGTATTCCTCACTTCGTATGAAAAAATTCAATTCAAAGCATTCTTCTTTAATCATTCTGGTCTTAATTCTATTTTCTTTTAATTCCTGTCAACCCAAGAAGGAAGAAGTAAAAGCAAGTAATGAATACCTGGAAGAGATTACCATCACTCAACTTCAACAAGGGTTTAAGAGTGGAAAATTCACAATCGAACAAGTGGTTCGGGATTACTTAATTCGAATTGAACAACTTGATCAAAAAGGTCCGGCACTAAATTCTGTCATTTACATAAATCCGGAAGCGGTTACCATTGCAAAGGAACTAGATAAAGAATTAGCCAATGGAAAAAGTCGTGGCCCTCTACATGGTATTCCGGTTATTATAAAAGACAACATTGACACACATGACATGCCAACCACAGCAGGGGCAATTGTTTTACGAAATTCATATCCTCTTCACGATAGTCGTTTGACTGAACAATTAAAAAATGCCGGAGCCATCATTATTGCCAAGGCTAATTTAAGTGAGTGGGCTAACTTCAGAGCAAACATGTCATCGAGTGGATGGAGTGGCGTTGGGGGTCAGACTAAAAATCCGTATGTACTCGATCGCAATCCATGTGGATCAAGTTCTGGGTCGGGTGTTGCTGTAGCTGCCAATCTTTGTGTTTTTGCAATTGGAACAGAAACGAATGGATCTATTGTCTGTCCTTCGAATAACAACGGTATTGTTGGACTAAAACCAACGGTAGGATTATTGAGCCGGTCGGGTATAATTCCAATTTCATTTACACAAGATACTCCTGGTCCAATGGGACGAAGTGTAGAAGATATCGCCATTAGCTTAGGTGTACTAACAGGTATTGATTCTGCTGATAGTAAAACTCATGCCTCCTCAGGAAAATTTCACAAAGACTATACTCCCTTTCTAAAACGTGATGGACTTCGAGGCAAACGAATTGGTCTATTAAAAAGTGAAATGGGTTTTCATGCAGGTGTTGACACACTGATGAAAGAAACTGTTGCATATTTAAAAAGTCAGGGTACTGAAGTGATTGAATTGAATTTCTCAATGGATCGAGATGCTAACAAGTCGTCTTTTCAAGTTTTGCTTTATGAGTTTAAAGATGGGCTTACAAAATATTTCGCAAGCCTGGGAGACAAAGCGCTTGCAAAGAATGTAAAGGAACTGATTGAATTTAATAAGAAGGATTCTGTTGAACTTCTTTTCTTCGATCAACAATTATTAGAAATGACTGAAGCGAAAGGCGACTTAAAATCAAAAGAATACACAGAGGCATTAAGTAACATGCTCAAGGCTACACGAGAAAATGGTATTGACAAGCTTTTAAAGGATAATAAGCTTGATGCTTTGATGGCTCCAACTGGTTCACCCGCGTGGAAAACCGATCTGATTGATGGCGATCATTTTATGGGAGGTAGTTCTTCTTTAGCTGCTATTTCAGGATATCCATCCATTACAGTGCCAATGGGTTTTATTAATGAACTCCCGGTTGGAGTATCGTTCTTTAGCACAGCATGGAGCGAACCCTTATTGTTAGAGATTGCCTTTGCTTACGAACAAGGCACCAAGCATAGAAAAGCGCCAAAGTTTATACCATCCAATTAAAACACAAAGAGGTTATTTGTATATTCTTACTATAGCTTCTTCACTATCAGGATTTATAAAATAAAAATCCCTGAACCATAAAGTGTCTTTACGATTCAGGGATTTATATTACTCGCATTTGCTTTATCTATTTCTCTGGATACAATACTACTTGTACATAGTTTTTCATATCCAGGTATTTATTCGCCACAGCTTTTAAATCAGCAACCGTTAGAGCGTCTACCTTTTTCTCGTAGTTAAATATCTCAGCAACATTACCTCCATACTCAATACTTTGCTGAATCTGACGCATCCAGAATGTATTGTCCTTCATATTCTCCTGGTATTGCTTCTTCCAGGTTTCTTTGACTTTATTTAAATCCGCTTCCAGTGGTCCTGCCGTTTTTACTTTATTCAATTCTCCAAAGGTAGCCGTGATCAACTTATCAACATTTTCAGGGCCGCAAGGCAAGGAAACACCAATGGAATAACTCTCATAAGGAAACTTGTTCATCGATCCATACATTCCACCACCATAAATTCCGCTCAATTCTTCACGCAATGTTTCAATGAGTTTAATATTCAATAATTCAATCAACGCCTGAAGTTTCAAATTTTCATCATCTGAATATTTTGTTTCACCAGTAAACTGCATAGCGATGAAACTTTTTGGTTCCGCTCCTTTTTTAACTTCTTTTTTTACAACACCACGCACAGGACGCAGTCCAATATCTTTGAATGTTGATGTTATTTCTTTGTTCGTAGGCAAGCTGGCAATGTAGGTTGCGATAAGCGGTTTTATTTTATTGATATCAAATGCGCCAACAATCACAAACGTATATCCATTCGCATTTGCAAATCGTTCCTTGTAAATTTCAAGTGCGCGTTGCTCATTAATTTTTCCAAAGTCGGCCGCGCTTGGAATCCGCGGTCCTCTTGGATTCCCTTTATAAACCGTACGCAACAATGAATCCTGAAAAACTGTTCGAGGGTCCGACATCATATTTTGATACATGGCTTGTTGCTTGGTGACGAACGAAGTGAAGAGTTCATCATCCTTGCGTGGCTTTGTAAAGTAAAGGTTAACCATCTGCATCATGGCCTCAATATCGGTTGAACTGCATGAGCCGCTCAATCCTTCTGAAATTGTACTGATGCGAGGCGATACATTTACTGATTTTCCGGCTAATACCTTTCTAAGATCGGTTGGAGAAAATTCGCCAATACCCATTTGCCCAACGACAGACGCAGCATACTCTGCGTTGTAACGATCTTTAGTATCATATAAAAACTGACCACCAAAACGAAAGGCGCTCATTACAACCTGATCGTTTTTAAAATCAGTCGTTTTCAAAATTACCTTAACACCATTGTTCAATGCAAGTTCAAAATAGCCCGCTTCTTTATTTTCCTTTTGGAACATTATTCGTCCAGGTGCTGGTGGTTCTGCTACAAGACTAGCGGCTACTGCTTTCTCTTCATATGCTTTAATATCTGTCTTGGCAGCAGTTTCTACCATGACCAATAATTTTTCTTTAGCAGGCAATTCAAATTCAGTCTTCTCCGGAGCCGTAATAGCAATTAATTTATTTTCAGATGTTGGTATTGCCGTTGCTGCAAACTTATTTACATCTTCGAGGGTAATGCCTTCTACATATTGCTTGTAATACGCAAATTCATTTTCAATTCCAGGAATTGGTTCCTGCGCTAAAAAGCTACGAATATATTCATCTGCATAGTTTTCAGATTCCGTTTTGTCGCGTTCGCTGTACGCGCGTTCCATACCCTTCATCAGATTCTTTTTCGTACGATCGAGTTCGGAAGCAGTGAATCCAAATTTACGTGCACGCTCATTCTCCTGAATGATGGCATTGACCGCAGGCTCAACACCGCCTTTACTGATTAATGCAAACGAAGAGAATGTTTCATGCCCGCGTAAAAAACCGCCCAAATTACTTCCTCCAAAAACAAAAGGAGGATTAGCGGATTGTGTTAACTCTTGCATCCGCTGACCTAACATGGATTGGAAAGTGTTCTTCACAATAGATTGTCGATAATCTCCAACCGTTACTTCATCCTTTGATGGCTTGGTTGAATAATAAATTTGAAGAACACTGTTTGTTGCTTCCTTATCGGTTACTACAGCGGCTTCTGTAATTTTTCTTGGGGGGATTGGAGCAGAGACACGAGGTCTTGGTTTCGCAGGATTTTTTAATTTCTCGAAATGACTTTTAATCATTTTCTCAACCTCTGCTACATCAATATCGCCTACCGCGACAACGGCCATTAAATTCGGGCGGTACCAATCCTTATAGAATCTTTTAATTACATCATACTTAAAATTCTTTAGAATATCTTCTTTACCAATTGGCAAACGTTCAGCGTAAGTAGATCCTGCGAGAAGCTTTGGCAAAATCACTTTATTCATCCGGTCTTGTGCGCCCTTACCTAAGCGCATTTCTTCCAGCACAACTCCGCGCTCCTTGTCAATCTCTTCGTTCTCAAATGCTACCGTGCTAGCCCAATCTTCTAATACTAAAAAACCTTTCTCTACATTCTCTGGTTTATCAGTCGGTATTGGTAGAATATAAACTGTCTCATCAAAACTGGTATAGGCATTTAAGTCAGCGCCAAATTCAACACCAATGGTTTGAAGAAAATCAACCAGTTCGTTCTTCTTAAAATTTTTGGTTCCATTAAACGCCATGTGCTCTGTGAAGTGAGCAAGGCCTTGCTGATCGGCATCTTCTAAAATTGATCCTGCATTTACGACTAAGCGAAGCTCAACCTTCTTTTCCGGTTTTACATTTTTACGGATGTAATAGGTAAGCCCGTTCGCGAGTTTGCCAATTTTAACATTCGGATCAATCGGAAGTTTGTCTTCTGGCTTCGTTTGTGCCGTTGCCAGTTGAGCGACAAATAAAAGAGCAAGCAGTGATACACACTGAATAGTCTTTAAAACGTAATTGTGTTTTTTCATGTAACGAGAGTTGAGTTAGGTTGATGAAATTTGAAAAGCTTAAATTAATTTATTGAGCGTCTAGAATTCATACTCTAAAAAGCGAATTTCCTATTCGCCCCACTTATCTTTTATAATCGACAGCATCTCAATATGCATATTGGCATTCGATGCACAAAGTTCCCGGCTATATAAAAAAGTATCACCCCCTGAGAAGTCCGTTACTTTTCCACCAGCTTGCTGAACAATAAATGCACCAGCTGCCACATCCCAAGCATTGAGATTGTATTCAAAAAATCCTTCTAATCGTCCGCAGGCTACATAGGCCAGATCAATCGCAGCGCTACCCAATCTGCGAATGCCATGCGACTTCTCTAAGAATTGTTTGATAATATCGAGATAGACATCTTGTTTTTCAGAATGATAATAAGGAAACCCTGTTGCCAATAAACTTGCACTTAATTTAGGGATTGGCGAAACATGTATTACGGTATTGTTACAATAAGCCAGTCCGCCTTCAATAGCATGAAAACATTCCTGACGCATAATATGATACACAACACCCAATATTGTTTTTCTTCCTTTTGTCAATCCGATGCTAATCGCAAAAATGGGTAGTCCATGAAGAAAGTTTGTGGTACCATCAAGCG
>JBDTTT010000061.1:0-31452 GCA_039930485.1 Chryseolinea sp. | reverse complement strand
TGGATGGTCCATTCAGCGGATTTACTGGCAATGTTGAGGAGATTTTTGAAGACAAAAAGAAACTCAATGTGATGGTGAAAATTTTTGGCAGGAATACGCCAGTGGAGTTAAGTTATATGCAGGTAGAAAAGCAAGATTAAGATAACATGGCAAAGCAAATTATAGGTTATCTAAAATTACAGGTAAAAGGCGGTCAAGCTAATCCGGCACCTCCAATTGGACCTGCATTGGGTTCCAAAGGTCTAAACATCATGGACTTTTGTAAGCAATTCAATGCGCGTACACAGGACAAACCAGGACAAGTATTGCCGGTTTTGATTAGCATTTACAACGACAAGTCGTTTGACTTTGTTATTAAAACTCCTCCAGCAGCTGTTTTGATTTTAGATGCAGCAAAAAAACAAAAAGGTTCTGCGGAACCGAACCGTGCGAAAGTTGGCGCTATCACTTGGGATCAAGTGAAGACCATCGCAGAAACCAAAATGCCTGACCTCAATGCATTCAAAGTTGAATCTGCAATGAAGATGGTAGCAGGTACTGCACGCAGCATGGGTATCACAGTATCAGGAACTCCCCCTTGGGATAAATAATTAAAAGCATGGCGAAAATTTCTAAAAACAGAAAAGCAGTCCTTGCGAAGATCAATCTAGAGAAAGAATATTCTTTAGACGATGCATCAGGCCTTGTAAAAGATATCACTTTTGTAAAGTTTGACTCTTCAGTTGATTTGGACATCCGATTGGGCGTTGACCCTAAGAAGTCTGATCAAATGGTTCGCGGAGTAGTTGCCTTACCTCACGGAATTGGTAAGTTGGTACGTGTACTTGTGCTTTGCACACCTGACAAAGTTCAGGACGCGAAAGACGCAGGTGCAGAACACGTTGGTTTGGATGAATACATCCAAAAAATTGAAGCTGGCTGGACAGATATCGATGTGATCATCTGTACTCCAACTGTAATGGCAAAGGTAGGTAAGCTTGGAAAAGTACTTGGACCTCGCGGACTTATGCCGAACCCTAAATCAGGAACTGTTACGCTCGAAGTCGGTAAAGCGGTGAAAGAAGTAAAAGCCGGTAAAATCGACTTCAAAATTGATAAACAAGGTGTCATCCACGTGGGCATTGGTAGAGCTTCCTTCTCTGCTGATAAGATCAGAGACAATGCTATGGAGATGATTAATGTTGTTGCCAAGTTAAAACCTGCCTCTGCGAAAGGAGAATACTTTAAGAGTATTACACTTTCAACAACCATGAGTCCAGGGATCGCGATTGATCGTAGTTCAATAACTGGCGTTAAGATTTAAAGACATGACTAGAGAAGAAAAAGCAAAAATCATAGACGAGCTTTCGGATAAGTTTGCTAACAACAGTCACTTCTATATCACCGATGCTTCTGGTTTTACCGTAGCACAAGTGAATAACTTTAGAAGACTGTGCTTTAAGAGTGGTGTTGAATATCGTGTTTACAAAAACACGCTAATTCAAAAAGCACTTGAAAGACAGAAGAATGCAGATTTCTCTCCTGTGTTTGGTACGTTGAAAGGTTTCTCAGGAGTAATTTTCTCCAAAGAATCGGGCAACACACCAGCAAAGGTGATCAAAGAATTCCGCACGAAGATGGAAGGCAAGCCTGTATTGAAAGCAGCGTCTATCAACTCCGATTTATTTATTGGAGATGACAACTTAAAAATGCTAGTAGAGCTGAAGTCAAAGAACGAGCTCATTGGCGATGTAATTGCAGCGCTCCAAGCTCCTGCCAAGAATGTTATCTCTGCGCTGCTTAGCAGCAAGAATACAGTGGCTGGTCTTGTTAAAGCACTGGAAGAACGTGGTACTAAATAATTTTACTGAACTGAATTAATTAAACTTTTACGAAAATGGCTGACATCAAAGCTCTAGGAGATCAACTGGTTGAACTCACTGTTAAAGAAGTAACCGAACTTGCTTCTTACCTTAAAGAAAATTACGGAATCGAGCCTGCAGCTGCTGCTGTTGTTGCTGGTCCTGCATCTGGTGGTGGCGCTGGTGCTGTTGCTGAAGAGAAAACTAACTTTGATGTTGTGTTGAAGGCTGCTGGCCCGAACAAACTTCAAATCGTTAAGTTAGTGAAAGACCTTACTGGTCTTGGCTTGAAGGAAGCTAAGGATTTAGTAGATGGCGCTCCTAAGACTATCAAAGAAGGATTACCTAAAGACGAAGCAGAAAACTTGAAGAAACAACTCGTTGAGGCTGGTGCCGAAGTTGAGTTGAAGTAATCTTCTGCAAGACGAAGGGTACCGTCTAACACTTCGGTTAGACCCCGTTTCCGGATCAGACGATCGGAACGGGGTCTATTCCTATTTGTGCCCGAACAACTGAAATTATCTAGTTCTCGTCCAGGACTTAAGAACTTAAACGTTAAATCACCTTGGCAAAGAAGACTACTACCGGTAGAATAGATTTCTCTTCAATTGAGAAAGTACTAGAATACCCCGACTTTCTGGACCTTCAACTCCAGTCGTTCAAAGATTTTTTACAGATCGAAACGCCAGCTGAAAGAAGACAAAACGAAGGCCTTTATAAGGTGTTCGCAGAAAACTTCCCCATCAGCGATTCGCGCGAAAATTTCGTTCTTGAGTTTGTTGATTACACCATCGATCCTCCTAAATATTCTGTTGACGAATGTATCGATAGAGGATTAACTTTTTCTGTTCCGTTAAAAGCCAAGTTGCGTCTTACATGTAATGATGAGGACAATGAGGATTTTGAAACCATGGAACAGGAAGTTTTCCTTGGTAACATTCCATACATGACCGTGAAAGGTTCTTTCGTGATCAATGGAGCGGAGCGTGTAATCGTTTCTCAATTACACCGTTCACCAGGCGTGTTCTTCGCGATGAGCAAGCACACCAATGGTACTAAACTTTACTCGGCCCGTATCATTCCGTTTAAGGGATCATGGATTGAGTTTGCTACCGATGTTAACGCAGTGATGTATGCGTACATCGACCGTAAGAAGAAATTCCCTGTAACCACATTGCTTCGTGCAATCGGTTATGGTTCAGATAAGGATATCCTTGATCTCTTCGGACTATCTGAAGAAGTTGAGGCCAACAAGAACACATTGAAGAAAACCATCGGTCGTAAACTGGCTGCCCGGGTTCTGAAGACATGGACTGAAGATTTCGTGGATGAGGATACTGGCGAAGTGGTTTCGATCGATCGTAACGAAGTGTTGTTAGAGCGTGATCACACAATATCTGCTGAAGACGCTGATGTTATTCTTGATTCAGGTGTTAAGTCAATCATCTTGCACCGTGAAGACATTAACATTACCGATTACAACATCATTTTCAACACGCTTGCTAAGGATACCTCAAACTCTGAGAAAGAAGCTGTTGAATACATCTACCGTCAATTAAGAAATACGGAAGCTCCAGATGAACAAACCGCTCGTGATATTATCCAGAGCCTGTTCTTCAGTGAGAAACGTTATGACTTAGGTGAAGTAGGTCGTTATAGAATTAACAAGAAGTTAGGTCTTGATCTAAGCTACGATCAACGCGTATTAACGAAGGATGACATCATCTTGATCGTGAAATATCTTATCGGCTTGATCAACTCGAAAGCAGTTGTCGATGATATCGATCACTTGTCTAACAGAAGAGTAAGAACAGTAGGTGAGCAGTTATATTCTCAATTCGGTGTAGGTCTTGCGCGTATGGCAAGAACCATCAAAGAAAGAATGAACGTTCGCGATAACGAAGATTTCAAGCCCGTTGATTTGATCAACGCGCGTACGTTATCATCGGTTATCAATTCGTTCTTCGGAACCAATCAGCTTTCTCAATTCATGGATCAAACCAATCCATTGGCTGAGATTACTCACAAGAGAAGAATGTCGGCACTCGGTCCCGGTGGTCTCTCAAGAGAGCGTGCAGGTTTCGAAGTACGTGACGTACATTATACTCACTACGGTCGCCTGTGTACGATTGAAACACCAGAAGGTCCAAACATCGGTTTGATTTCTTCGCTTTGCGTTCACGCCAAAGTAAATAAGATGGGCTTCATTGAAACCCCTTATCGTTTGGTTGAAAATGGCAAGGTGAAAATTAAGGATAACGTAATTTTCTTAACGGCTGAAGAAGAAGATACCCATCACATTGCACAGGCGAAAGAAAAGCTGAAAGCAAATGGTGAGTTCGAAGACGAAAAAGTTAAGGCACGTTTTGAAGGTGACTTCCCGGTAATCGAACCGAAAGAATTGAAATACATGGACATTGCCCCTAACCAGATCGTATCGGTTGCTGCGTCAATGATTCCATTCTTAGAACATGATGATGCTAACCGTGCCCTGATGGGTTCGAACATGCAACGTCAGGCAGTTCCGTTGTTGAGACCAGAGGCACCAATCGTTGGTACCGGTCTTGAAGGACGCGTAGCACTTGATTCACGTTCACTCATTCTTGCAGAAGGTACTGGTGTTGCTGAATATGTTGATGCCAAGAAAATTGTCATCAAGTATGAAGTATCAGAAGAGCAGGAACTTGTTCGTTTCGATGACGAGTTCAAGACGTATAATTTGATCAAGTTCAGAAGAACGAACCAGGATACTTGTATCAACTTGACTCCTCTTGTTAAGAAGGGTGAAAAAGTTGTCAAGGGTCAACCTTTATGTCAAGGTTATGCAACTCAGAATGGTGAGTTAGCACTTGGACGCAACTTGCTTGTGGCATACATGCCTTGGCAAGGTTATAACTTCGAGGATGCGATTGTAATTTCTGAGAAAGTTGTTCGCGAAGATATCTACACTTCTATTCACGTTGAAGAATTTGAATTGGAAGTGCGTGATACAAAACGCGGAGAAGAAGAATTAACATCTGAAATACCAAACGTAAGTGAAGAAGCTGTTAAGCATCTTGATGAGAATGGTATCATCCGTGTAGGAGCAGAAGTTAAAGAAGGTGATATCCTTATTGGAAAAATTACTCCTAAGGGAGAGACTGATCCAACACCAGAAGAAAAATTATTGCGCGCCATCTTTGGTGACAAAGCGGGTGATGTGAAGGATGCTTCATTGAAGGCACCGCCATCATTGAAAGGTGTTGTTATCGATGTGAAACTTTTCTCTAGACCAAAACGCGACAAAGATGTTCGCACAAAGTCGAAGAAGGAGTTGGATACATTGAAGAATAAGTATAGCAAGAATCTTACAGATCTTCGTACTGAGATGATCAAGAAATTGACTCACCTGTTGAATGGCAAAACCAGCAACGGTGTGAAGCATAAGTTTGGTGATGAGTTAGTAAGTAAAGGCGTGAAGTTCACAGGTAAGGTGATTGAAAGCAATCTCTTCCCTGACAAGAACATCTACCGTGATGAAAGCAATTACAACGTGCCTGAAGAGGTAAACTTGATTGCTGACATTAGCTTAGAGAACTGGTCGACAGATGATCATACCAATGATCTGATTGCACAGACAGTTAAAAACTACTTGAACAAACGCAACACTTATTCAGGTGAATTTAAGCGTGAACGCTTTACACTTGAAGTAGGTGATGAGTTACCAACCGGTATCGTTCAATTGGCAAAAGTATATGTTGCTAAGAAACGTAAGTTGAAAGTAGGAGATAAGATGGCAGGTCGTCACGGGAATAAGGGAGTTGTTGCGCGTATTGTACGTGCAGAAGACATGCCTTTCCTTGAAGACGGAACACCAGTAGATATTTGCTTAAACCCGTTGGGTGTACCTTCGCGTATGAACCTGGGTCAGATTTATGAAACTGTTCTTGCATGGGCAGGTCATAAACTGGGAAGAAAATATGCTACTCCGATTTTTGATGGAGCATCATTGGAGCAAGTGGATAAAGAACTTACAGAAGCAGGCTTGCCGAAGTTTGGAAGAACATATTTGTATGACGGTTTAACCGGAGACAAGTTTGATCAACCTGTAACGGTAGGTATGGCGTACATGCTGAAACTTGGTCACTTGGTTGATGATAAGATGCACGCACGTTCTATCGGGCCATACTCCCTCATCACGCAACAGCCATTGGGTGGTAAAGCTCAATTCGGTGGTCAGCGTTTCGGAGAAATGGAGGTTTGGGCGATTGAGGCTTTCGGTGCAGCACATATTCTTCAAGAGATTCTTACCATTAAGTCGGATGACGTTATTGGTCGCGCGAAAGCATACGAAGCCATTGTTAAAGGCGAAAACATGCGCAAGCCGAATATACCAGAGTCATTTAACGTATTGGTGCATGAACTCAGAGGTCTCGCACTTGAAATTACAATGGACTAACAAGTCTTGAGCCCAGAGTAGTGAATCAACTCGATTCATTACTCTGGTTCTCTATATAAGTACTAAGGACGATTTACTAAAGACTAAAAACAACAAGCATGTCTTTCAGAAAAAATAAAAAGATCAACAGCGACTTCTCCAAGATCACCATTAGTCTTGCTTCTCCAGAATCAATTTTGGAAAGCTCACATGGTGAAGTTACACAACCGGAAACCATCAACTACAGAACATACAAGCCTGAAATGGGTGGTTTGTTTTGTGAGCGTATTTTCGGTCCTGTAAAAGACTGGGAATGTCATTGTGGTAAATACAAACGCATTCGTTACAAAGGAATTATTTGTGACCGTTGCGGTGTAGAGGTTACTGAAAAGAAAGTAAGACGCGAGCGCATGGGTCACATCGAATTGGTGGTACCGGTAGCTCACATCTGGTATTTCCGTTCGTTACCTAACAAGATTGGATACTTGATTGGTCTTCCTACAAAGAAGCTTGATCAGATAATCTATTACGAGCGCTATGTGGTTATTCAACCTGGTGCGAAGGAAGAAGATGGTATCAACAGACTCGACTTCTTAACAGAAGAAGAATACCTTGATATTTTAGATAAACTTCCACGTGAGAATCAATTACTCGATGACAATGATCCTAAGAAGTTCATTGCCAAGATGGGTGCTGATGCGTTGGAAATGTTGTTGGCACGTACACAACTCGACCAATTATCATACGACTTACGTCACCAGGCTGCGACTGATACTTCTCAACAACGTAAGGCAGAAGCCTTGAAGCGTTTGAAAGTAGTTGAAGCGTTCCGTGATGCGAGAACTCGTATTGAGAACAAACCAGAATGGATGGTGATCAAGATGGTTCCTGTAATTCCACCAGAGTTACGTCCGCTTGTGCCGTTGGATGGTGGTCGTTTCGCAACATCTGATTTAAATGATCTTTACAGACGTGTTATTATCCGTAACAACCGTCTGAAGAGATTGATTGATATTAAAGCTCCGGAAGTTATTCTCCGTAACGAGAAACGTATGCTTCAGGAGGCAGTTGACTCCTTGTTTGACAACTCAAGAAAAGTAAACGCAGTACGTTCCGATGGAAACCGCGCGTTGAAATCATTGAGTGACATGTTGAAAGGTAAGCAAGGACGTTTCCGTCAGAACTTACTTGGTAAGCGTGTTGACTACTCCGGTCGTTCGGTAATTGTTGTAGGACCTGAGTTGAAATTGCATGAGTGCGGTTTGCCTAAAGATATGGCAGCTGAATTATTCAAGCCATTTATTATTCGCAAGCTGATCGAAAGAGGCATCGTGAAGACGGTGAAGTCTGCGAAGAAAATTGTAGACAGAAAGGATCCAGTGATCTGGGATATTTTGGAAAACGTATTGAAAGGACATCCAGTTCTTTTGAACCGTGCTCCAACGCTTCACAGACTAGGTATACAAGCTTTCCAACCAAAGTTGATCGAAGGAAAAGCAATCCAGTTGCACCCACTCGTATGTACAGCCTTTAACGCTGACTTTGACGGTGACCAGATGGCGGTTCACGTTCCCCTTGGACAAGAGGCAGTTTTGGAAGCTTCGTTATTGATGCTTTCATCACATAACATTCTTAACCCTGCTAACGGTGCACCTATCACTGTACCTTCTCAGGACATGGTGTTGGGTCTTTATTACCTGACGAAAGGAAGAAAGAGCTTACCAGAACGTAATATTAAGGGTGAAGGAAAACGTTTCTTCTCAGCAGAAGAGGTGATCATCGCCTATAACGAAGGTAAATTATCGAAGCACGCAATTGTTAAAGTTCGTGCGAACGTTAAGGATAAGAAAACAGGAGAATTCTCTTACGGAGTAATCGAAACTGTTGCAGGTCGTGTGATCTTTAACCAATACGTTCCGGAAGAAGTTGGATTTGTTGATGAGTTACTAACCAAGAAGAAACTTCAGACGATTATCGCTGACGTTTTCAAATTGGCTGGTCAGGCAAAGACAGCAAAGTTCTTGGATGATATTAAAGAATTAGGATTCCAGATGGCCTACAAAGGCGGTCTTTCAATGGGCTTGGATGATGTGAAAATTCCAGCTGAGAAAGAGAAATTAGTTGCCGGTGCACAAACAGAAGTTGCGAGTGTATGGAACAACTATATGATGGGTCTTATCACCGATAACGAACGTTACAACCAGGTAATTGATATCTGGACCAGAACTAATACACTTCTTACCAACACGCTGATGAAGCAATTGGAAGAAGATGAGCAAGGGTTCAACTCGATCTACATGATGATGCACTCTGGTGCTCGTGGATCAAGAGAACAGATTCGTCAGTTAGGGGGTATGAGAGGATTGATGGCGAAACCACAAAAGAACCTTGCCGGTTCCGTTGGTTCGATCATCGAGAACCCGATCTTATCTAACTTTAAAGAAGGTCTAGATGTATTAGAGTACTTTATTTCTACACACGGAGCTCGTAAAGGTCTTGCGGATACAGCGTTAAAAACTGCGGATGCTGGATACTTAACAAGAAGACTTGTAGACGTTGCTCAGGATTTAGTAGTAACTGAAGAAGATTGCGGAACGCTTCGTGGTCTGAAGGTTACTGCCTTGAAAGACAACGAAGATATCGTAGAGCCATTGAGCGAACGTATCTTAGGTCGTGTAACGGTACACGCTATTTACGATCCACTTAATGATACCATGATTTGTGATGCAAATCAGGAGATCACAGATGAAATCGCGAAGACGATTGAAGAATCGAGCATTGAAGAAGTTGAGATCCGTTCGTTACTTACTTGTGAATCACAAATTGGTGGTTGCGCGAAATGTTATGGACGTAACCTGGCAACAGGTAACATGGCACAGGCGGGTGATGCAGTAGGAGTAATTGCTGCACAATCGATCGGTGAACCTGGAACTCAGTTGACACTTCGTACTTTCCACGTGGGTGGTACCGCTTCCAACATCGCTGTTGAAGCAAACATCAAAGCGAAGTTCAGTGGTGTGCTTGAATTCGAAGGTATTCGTGTTATTGATACAACCGATAAAGATGATAAGTCAGTAAAGGTCGTAATGGGCCGTACTGGTGAAATCAGAATTGTAGATACAGAAAGAAGCAGAGTGTTGATCACGAACAACGTTCCGTACGGTGCTTTCTTGAAAGTGAAAGATGGCCAGAAGGTAGAGAAAGGTGATGAGCTTTGTTTCTGGGATCCATACAATGCGGTTATTCTTTCTGAATTCGATGGCGTAATTGAATATGAGTCGATCATAGAAGGTGTTACGTTCAAAGAAGAATCAGATGAGCAGACTGGTCACCGTGAAAAAGTTATTACTGAAACACGTGATAAGACCAAGAACCCGGCTGTTGTTGTAAAAGGCAAGACCGATACAAAAGGATATAACATTCCAGTAGGAGCTCACTTAGCAGTTGATGTTGCCGAGAAAATCAAGGCAGGTCAGGTGTTGGCGAAGATTCCACGTACTATGGGTAAATCTCGCGATATCACGGGAGGTCTTCCACGAGTAACGGAATTGTTTGAAGCACGTAACCCATCGAATCCAGCTGTAGTAAGTGAGATTGATGGTGTGGTAACATACGGTGGTATTAAACGTGGTAACAGAGAAATCTTCATTGAGTCACGTGATGGTGTTCAGAAGAGATATTTGGTACCATTGTCTAAGCACATCCTTGTTCAGGATAACGACTTCGTGAAAGCAGGTCAACCGCTTTCTGATGGATCAATCACTCCATTGGATATTCTTTCGATTAAAGGCCCAACAGCCGTTCAGGAATATCTCGTGAATGAAATCCAGGAAGTATATCGTCTTCAAGGTGTGAAGATCAACGATAAGCATATCGAAGCGATTGTAAGTCAGATGATGCAGAAAGTTGAAATCATCGATCCAGGAGATACCAGCTTCTTAACAAATGAATATGTAGATAAACTTCAATTCAGAGAAGACAACGATTTAATTTTAGATAAGAAAGTTGTTATTGAAGCTGGCGATTCTACGATCCTTAAGCCAGGTCAGATCATTTCTGCCCGTGAACTTAGAGACGAGAACTCAGCACTGAAGAGAAGAGATCAGAAAATAGTTGAAGTTCGTGACGCTATGCCGGCGGTTTCAAGACCAACGCTTCAGGGTATTACCCAGGCGTCCTTGAAGACAGAAAGCTGGTTGTCAGCAGCATCCTTCCAGGAAACTACGAAGGTGTTGAGCGAGGCTGCTATCCGTGGTAAGACCGATTTCTTAATGGGCTTGAAAGAGAACGTTATTGTTGGTCATAAGATACCAGCGGGTACAGGACAACGTGCATACAATGATTTGTTGGTTACGCATGAAGACGAGTTAAATTCAATGACTTCGGCTACAGAGCGCAGCGCTAAAGACAGAGAGCGTGAACTACACGTCTAAATTTTAGATAAGTCAATTTGGGTTGATTCTGAAAAGGATCAACCCTTTTTTATAAACGCCATGGCAGAGGAAAACAAAAAACAGCAAGCTCAAAATCAGATCAATATTGAGCTTTCAGAAGAAATCGCAGAAGGTATTTATTCTAATCTGGCGATGATTGCCCATTCCAACAGCGAGTTTGTAATTGATTTCATTCGGCTGATGCCGGGTGTGCCAAAAGCGAAAGTAAAATCCAGAATTGTGATCACTCCCGAGCATGCAAAACGCTTCTTATTGGCCCTAAAGGACAATATTGAGAAATACGAAGCAAGTTTTGGTGCTATTAAGAGAACAGATGATATGCCCAAGTTCCCCATGAATTTTGGAGGAACTATTGGGGAGGCCTAATGGGAAAAGCCTTTAAATAAGGGGTATTACCGAGGCAATGGATTCGAAATTCTTGAAAAAGGTTTTGCTTCCCTTGTTTCTTATTATACCTTTGCAGTCCTAATTTTTGAGAGGTTTATAAAACTAAATATAAATGCCTACCATTCAACAACTTGTAAGAAAAGGCCGGACGAAATTGACGTTTAAGTCAAAATCACCCGCGCTTGATTCATGTCCTCAGCGCAGAGGTGTATGTACACGTGTGTACACAACAACACCTAAAAAGCCGAACTCAGCGATGCGTAAAGTAGCCCGCGTTCGTCTTACCAATGGAAAAGAGGTTAACGCCTATATACCTGGTGAAGGTCATAACTTACAGGAACACTCTATCGTGTTGATTCGCGGTGGAAGGGTAAAAGATTTACCTGGGGTTCGTTATCACATCATCCGTGGTGCGTTGGATACAGCTGGTGTAAATGGCCGTAAGCAAAGCAGATCGAAATATGGTGCTAAACGTCCTAAGGCTGGAGCTGCTGCCGCTGCACCTGCTAAAGGAGCACCAGCAAAAGCTAAGAAAAAATAATCTTTAGAAGCGATGAGAAAGTCAAAACCAAAGAAAAGATATTTACTTCCTGACCCTAAGTTTCAGGATACATTAGTAACGAAGTTCGTTAACTACCTAATGGAAGCGGGAAAGAAAAGTGTTGCTTACAGCATTTTCTATGACGCAGTAGAATTGATAGAAAAGAAAACGAGCGAGCCAGGACTTGATGTTTGGAAACGCGCTATGACTAATCTTTCACCTGCAGTTGAAGTGAAGAGCCGCAGAGTAGGTGGTGCTACATTCCAGGTGCCAATTGAAGTTCGTCCTGAACGTAAATTGAGCTTGAGCATTAAATGGCTTATTGACTACGCCCGTCTTCGTGGCGAAAAGACCATGATGGATAAATTAGCTGCTGAAATCATCGCAGCTTCAAAAGGAGAAGGTGCTGCTATTAAGAAGAAAGACGATACACATCGTATGGCAGAGGCGAACAAAGCATTTTCACATTTTAGATTTTAATTCAGCTCCACAGCATGGCTAGAGACTTAAGATACACCAGAAATATTGGTATTGCGGCTCACATTGACGCGGGAAAAACCACGACAACAGAGCGCATACTTTACTACTCTGGTGTAACCCACAAAATTGGAGAAGTACACGATGGTGCAGCGACAATGGACTGGATGGCGCAAGAGCAGGAGAGAGGTATTACCATTACTTCTGCAGCGACTACTGTACATTGGAAATATCGTGAGAACGATTATCATATTAACATTATCGATACTCCTGGTCACGTTGACTTTACGGTTGAAGTAAACCGTTCTTTGCGAGTTCTTGATGGTTTGGTGTTCTTGTTTAGTTCAGTTGATGGTGTTGAGCCGCAATCTGAAACAAACTGGCGCCTGGCTGATAATTATAAAGTTGCCAGAATTGGTTTCGTTAATAAAATGGACCGTTCAGGTGCAGACTTCCTTGATGTTTGTAAGCAAGTAAAAGAGAAGTTAGGAAGTAAGGCAGTTGCACTTCAGTTGCCAATCGGTGCTGAAGAAAATTTTAGAGGAGTTGTTGATCTAGTTGCGAACAAGGGCATCATCTGGAATGAGCATGATAAAGGAATGACTTTCACAGAAATTCCTATTCCTGATGATATGATTGAAGAGGCAAAAGAATATCGCGAGAAACTTCTTGAAGCCGTAGCGGAAGTAGACGAAACACTTATTGAGAAATATTTCGTTGATCCAAATTCGATCTCTACAGAAGAAATATTAAAGGCATTGCGCGAAGCAACCATCAGCATGAAAATTGTTCCGATGGTATGTGGTTCTTCTTTCAAGAACAAAGGCGTTCAGACCATGCTTGATTATGTAATGGAATTGTTACCATCTCCTTTAGATAAGGACGAAATCATCGGTACCGATCCAGATACAAATGAGCCTGTATCCATTCTACCCAATGAGAAGGAACCATTCGTAGCATTGGCTTTCAAAATTGCAACGGATCCATTCGTAGGTCGTTTGTGCTTTATCCGCGCATATTCCGGAGTATTGGAATCTGGTTCTTACGTTTACAACACACGTACTGAGCAGAAAGAAAGAATTTCTCGTGTATTCCAAATGCACGCAAATAAGCAAAATCAAATCGAGCGACTGACAGTAGGTGATATTGGTGCAGTGGTTGGGTTTAAGGATATCAAAACAGGAGATACACTTTGCGATGAAAAACGTAAAGTAATATTGGAATCAATGGTATTCCCTGAGCCCGTTATTGGTTATGCAATTGAGCCAAAGAAACAAGCTGATGCCGATAAGTTAGGTATGGCGATTTCGAAATTGGTTGAAGAAGATCCAACATTGCGCGTTAATACTGATCATGAAACTGGTCAGGTTATTCTTCGCGGAATGGGTGAATTGCACTTGGAAATTATCATCGACCGTTTGAAACGTGAGTTCAAGGTTGAGATTAACCAAGGTGCTCCTCAGGTTGCTTACAAAGAGGCCCTTACCAAGTCAGTTGAACACAAAGAAGTTTACAAGAAACAAACTGGTGGTCGTGGTAAGTTTGCTGATATCGTATTTGAAATCGGTCCCCGCGAAGAATTGGGCCCTGAAGATAAGCCAGGTCTTGAATTCGTTAATGATATTGTGGGTGGTGTTATTCCTCGTGAATTTATCCCGGCAATTCAAAAAGGATTTGAGCAATCAATGGTAAACGGTTCATTAGCCGGATACCCAATTGATAACATGAAGGTTAGAGTATACCATGGTTCATACCATGATGTTGACTCGGATGCGCTTTCATTTGAATTGGCAGCAAGAATTGGTTTCAAGGAAGCTGCTAAGAAATGTGCTCCTCAGTTATTGGAGCCTATCATGTCTGTTGAAGTAATGACACCAGATGAATACACAGGTTCTGTAACCGGTGACTTGAACAGAAGACGTGGTGTTATGAAAGGGATGGACACTCGTTCAGGTGCCCAGCTTATCAAAGCAGATGTTCCCTTGAAAGAACTCTTCGGATACATCACAGATTTAAGAACGCTTACATCAGGTCGTGCTTCTGCATCTCTGACATTCTCTCACTATGCTCCGGTTCCTAAGAACTTGGCTGAGAAAGTAATTGAAGATGTTAAAGGTGCAGCAGCAGTAAAATAATAAATAGGATTTAGACGATTTCCTTAACTAAACAGTATGAACCAGAAAATCAGAATAAAGTTGAAGTCTTACGATCACAACTTAGTTGACAAGTCATCTGAGAAAATTGTAAGAGCAGTAAAAGCAACGGGCGCTGTGGTTAGCGGTCCGATACCTCTTCCTACAGAGAAAGAGAAATTCACTGTGCTACGTTCTCCACACGTTAACAAAAAGGCACGTGAGCAATTTCAACTTTGTACGTTCAAGCGTTTAGTAGACATCTACTCAAACAGCGCAAAGACGGTTGATGCATTAATGAAGCTGGAATTACCTAGTGGAGTTGATGTTGAAATAAAAGTGTAACTACATTCAGTTTCGAATATAAAAGAGGTCATTCCAAAAGAGTGACCTCTTTTTTTGTGCTAGTTTTTTCGTTTTAAAAACTGTTCGTAGTCGGAAGGCGTGTCAAGATCGATTGAGCCTTCAGGAAAATCGACCAGCTCAATATGACGAGGATATTGTTTGAGTAGCTTCTTGGCACCTTCTTCATCATTCAGATTCAAAAGCTCTGGGAATAAACTTTTATCAAATAAAACAGGAACTCCGGATGTGCCTGCATAGAATGATGCTACAATAGATCGCTTCGTGATTTCGTATCGTTCGATAATCGATTGAATGTATTTGCTTGAGACGTGTGGCTGATCACAGACTAAAACAATGGCGGCATCAACGTCTTCAAACTTTGTAGTGAGATGATCGATTCCGCACTTTAAGGAGCTGCCCATTCCTGCAGACCAATGAGGATTGGAAACAACATCCACGGGAAAATCTTCAATCACTTCACGATGTTCATTTTCTCCGGATCCCAATACTACAATCAGCGGACTAGCTCCGGCACGAAGAGATACCTTCACCATTTTTACCAGCATGGGTTCATCACCAACCGATAAGAGTTGTTTGGATTGACCCATTCGTGATGAAGATCCCGCAGCAAGTAAGATGACTCCGATTTTCATTTTTAGCAGATCACTAAATTGATGGCTCTATTGATTCCGTTCCATTAAACTGATAAATTCTTTGATAGAAAACAAGCTGATTAGAATTACTCAATAGATTGAGCAGAAAGGAAATCTTTTTCGGAGATGGTATTGCCTTCAGAAGAATCAGTATCTACCAATATTTTCCAAACACCATTTTCTTTTCGCAGCGCAACATGAAAGCGACCATAAAATGATCTGCTCTCTCCTTTTGAGTTTCTGGATGTTGTTTTGTAGACACCTACTTCAATGGCTTGATTGGCATTCGCAATTCGTTCAGTAAATCGAAGTTCAAGTGTTCGTTTTGATCCTCGTTCTATAGATTGCTGATCACCGGCTTTTTGTTGTTTCAGATACTCTTCCCAATTCAATATCTCTTTTGAATTGCGTGATGAACGAATTACATCTTTGGAGTGTACGGCAAGAAATCCAGCGGCATCGAAAGTATTGAATGTTTGAATGAATGGTTTCCACACCTGATCATTTATCTCTTTTGTATAATCCTGAGAAAAGGATTCTGCACTTAATAAAAGCAGTATTGAGAAAACGATGCATCGCTTCATCTTGCTAGATAGTACCTGACTTCTTTCCATCTTCAACGTTAAGGTACACTTGTTTGAAAACCTGCCCACTTTGTGGATCGCGTTGATGAATGGGTCCGGGTTGATATTTTAGAAACCCGCCTGAGCGGTTGGAGAATTTACTTTGTATTTCTGCGATAATGGATATAGCAATTTCATCCGGAGCCTCGGCACCAATATCTAATCCAATAGGTGAATGAATTCGATGAAAATCTTCTTTGCTTAATCCAATGCTTTGTTCTGAAAACTCTTTTAGCATTTTGTCGAATCGCTTGCGCGGACCGAGTATGCCAATGTATGGTGCTTCTGTTCTAAGTAGTTTCTTTAAGACATCGCGATCATACTCATAATTATGCGACATGAGTACACAAGCGGTATAAGGCGTGACGTTAAAATCACGATCAATAAAATCACGATGGCAAAGTGAAAGCTTGTCAGCATCCGGAAAAAAGATCGGAGCGATGTGTGCTACGCATTCATCCGTCACCATTACTTCCCATCCCAATGATTTTGCCAACTGGCTAACTGGTCGTGCATCAAAACCACCTCCGAAAATAATAACTGAAACAGAGGGTTGAATGAGCTCTACAAATACTTCGACTTCACCCTCTTTTGTTTGATATTTTTTCGCTTCTGATTTCTTTGTTTCAAATAGAATTTGTAAGTCTGATGTAATTATTTGTTCGAGCTGATGATTTAAAAAATTATGAAGTTTTGTTGCGCCTGCTGTTATGAGAAGTTTGCTACCTATTGATTTTTTATCCTGACCATCAAACACGGTTGCTAATGCAACCGGAACATTCATCCGAATAATACTTTCAAAAAAGAAAATAGGATTATCATTGTCCTGAAAATCTACAGGCTCAATGAGAACATCAATGACACCATTGCATCCTAAACCAATGCCTAAGTTTTGATTGCTCTCTTCACGTGTGTCATAGGTAACCGTCAGGGGTATTTTGTTCATCATGACTTGTCTTGCTTTGCGCAGTGCATCCCCTTCAAGGCAACCACCACTGATGGAGCCAACCCACTTACCATCATCTGTAATAAGCATTCGCGCGCCAGGACTCCGGTATGAAGAGCCGCGAACTTTCACCACAGTTGCAAGTGCTGCTTTGCGTTGAGTGAAGTCAACTTTCTTACACGTCTCTAGTATGGTTTTAAATTCTTTCATAAAACTTGAAACTACTTATCACGACTTAATCTGCTTCATCTATTGAGTGAAATTTGACTTGTTATGCTAAGCTAATAGGCAATTGACGAATCCTTTTACCCGTTGCTGCAAAGATGGCATTACACAAGGCTGGGATAAAAGGAGGAACAGGTGGTTCACCAACACCCGTTGGTTTTTCGTTGCTATCAATAATATGCACAGCCGTTTCGTACGGAGCATCCGCCATTCGTGCTACCTGGTAATTATGGAAGTTCGATTGCTGTACTGCACTATTGACTACTGTGATTTCACTTTTCAAAGCAAGGCTTGCTGCAAACGCTGCACCTCCTTCAAATTGTGATTTGATCCGTTCTGGATTCACTGGTATTCCGCAATCTACAGCGTAATCTACTTTTACGATTTTAATTTTGTTATTCGCGTCCACGGTTACTTCAACTACACAAGCAACGTAGGTAAGAAAACTTCGATGCACAGCAAAGCCTTGACCACTTCCTTTTGGCAGGCTCTTTCCCCAACCGGATTTTTCTTTTGCTGTTTCAATTACCTTTCTGTAGCGAGCGGTGTTCCATGGAAAATCTTCACTCTTTTGACCATAATTTTGAAACTCTGGCCCCAGTACTTTGGCGTCAATTAATCGATCTTCACCCAGCATATCCAGAATGTTTTGAACGGGGTCAACTCCTCGGGCGTGGGCCACTTCATCAATTGTACAACCTACTGCATAGGCATGTTGTATGTTGGATACAGATCGCAGCCATCCAATTCGGATTTTGGTTTTTGCTTCTTGTGTCTCGCAACTAATATTATCAATGGCATAGGGTAAATCAATCATGCCCAGATTAAGCTCATCTCCACTGGGTTCCACTGAAGCAGGATTGGCTGTACCTCCTATACTTGGGAAAACAGAACGATGCAACCAACCACTCACTTTATTATTTTCGTCAATACCTACTTTCAAATGTTGCGCTGATGGAAAATGGTAGAAGCCATGTTGAATATCATCTTCACGTGTCCAAAGAATTTTAATTGGAGTTCCCATGTCTTTAGAAATGAGCGCAGCCTCAACAACAAAATCCGGTTTTGATTTGCGGCCAAAACCACCACCTAAAAGTGTAACATTAACCGTCACGGCTTTTAGGTCAATTTTCAGCGCATCAGCCAGCGATTTTCTTGTGCCTTGTGGATCCTGAACAGGCGCCCACACTTCACACGTATTGTCATGAAAATGAGCTACTGCACATGGTGTTTCCATGGGGGTATGCACCAAATGGGGAACGACATAATCTGCCTCTACTATTTTTTTAGCCTTGCTCAGCGCTTGATCTATATTTCCATTTGCTCTTCTTACTTTTCCTTTTGTCTTGGCGCGCTTTAACATGTCGTTACCATATTCAAGCGAATTGTAATCTGCGTTAATGCCCTTTGCCCATGTAACTTCCAAAGCCTCGCGACCTTTTAGTGCAGCCCATGTGTTTTCAGCTACAACCACAACACCACCCAGTGGCTTGTTAAAGTTTGTCGGAAAACCTGGAGCATCAATCGAGAATACTTTTATCACACCAGGCACTTTCATTGCAGCTTCCATCTTGAACGATTTCAAACCAGCACCCGCTTCCGGATTACGTTTAATGACAGCAATTTTTGTGTTCGGGAGCTTAGTATCCAATCCAAATTTCGCTTTGCCTGTCACAATATCTTTTAAGTCGACAATGGAACTTTGTTTGGTGATGTATTTAAAATCTTTTGAATCTTTCAATTTAATTTTACTTTCATCTGGAATGGGCAACGCTACTGCTTTCTCGGCCAGAAATCCGAAGCCAAATGCTTTACCAGAAGTATGTACCACTTCATGGTTTTGCGCCTTGCATTCTGAAACATCTACATTCCACTCTTTGGCGGCTGCTTGCTCTAGCATTAAACGCACCGTTGCGCCTGCTTTTCGAAGGGGCATAAAAAACATGCGCAGACTATACGAGCCATCTGTATTTTGATCACCGTATTTTTCATCACCAACCGCTTGTTCCACTTTTACTCTGCTCCAATCAGCTTCCAGTTCATCGGCCATGACGAGCGGAAGACTAGTGCGAATACCGGTTCCCATTTCGGATCGGTGCGCAAATAAAATAACATCGCCATTTCCATTGATGTTTATATAAACATTGGGTGAAAATACGGTGCTCGGATTACCCGTTAATTTCTTTGATGTATCGGTGCAACTAAATTGCATGCCCAACAACAAGCCCGACATACTCATCGAGGTTGTTTTCAAAAAGTCTCTGCGACTAACTTTGAAAATTTTGTGTTCGTAGATTTCAGTTTTCATTTGGCGGTGGTGTTAGCGGCTCTTTTAATTGCTTTTCTAATTCTCTCGTATGTACCACATCGGCAAATATTACCTGCCATCCCGGAGTCAATATCACTGTCGCTTGGATTTGGATTCTTATCAAGCAACGCAATTGCCGACATGATTTGTCCGGTTTGACAGTAACCACACTGCGGAACATTTTCATCCATCCACGCTTGTTGTACTGGATGTAATTTTCCTTCTGCGACTCCAACAGAAACACCTTCAATGGTTGTGACTTTTTTATTCCCAATAGTAGACACAGGAGTGGAACATGATCGAACTGAGTTTCCATCTAAGTGAACGGTGCATGCGCCACATAAGGCCATGCCGCAACCGAACTTTGTTCCGGTAAGATCAAGCTCATCGCGAAGAACCCAGAGAAGAGGTGTGTCCGGTTCAGCATTTACAGTAAGACTCTGATTGTTGATGTTAAGGGTGTATGATGCCATGGTAGAATGGTTTAGTCATAAAAAAGGTAAACAATTTTATTTTCGAACTGCTTTTACTTCAGAAGGTGTTGTTACGTATCCTTTATTTCCGAAAGAGTGAGTAATGTAGTTTAACACATCACTTACTTCAGTATCTGTTAAATCCGAGCCGACCATATCAACAGCATACTGTTTTTTGTTTACGGTTATTTCACCGCTAACTCCGTAAAGAATATTCTGTGCGGCACGTTTTTTATCAGCCATTAAATAATCAGAATTTGCCAATGGTGGATACAGTCCATCGACACCTTCTCCTTTTTCCATATGGCAAGTGATACATTGCGTTTCATATATTCCTTTGCCTCGTTCTACACTGGCTTTGAGATCAAACTTTTGGGTGAAAGAAAGAGATGAAATTCCGGTTATAATTAATGCTATGGTTGCTATTACTTTTTTCATTGTTTTAGTTCAAGGTTTAAAGTTCGATGTTCAAGGTTTCAAGTTATTTATTCCCAGACCATTTACTCAGGACTAATTTTTAAACTTCATTTAAGTTGAAAGGCAATTTACGAATTCGTTTACCAGTCAAATCGAAAATAGCATTCGTTAATGCAGGAGTGAACGGAGGTAATCCGGGTTCACCCACACCACCCGCTTTCTCTTCATTGTCAACAATGTGGACTTCAATTTCTGGTGTATCGGTAATGCGCGGCATTTTATAAGTATTGAAATTTTGCTCGACTGCCTTGCCATCTATAAAATGAGTTGCGTGTACAGTTGCTGCGCCAAGCGCCATAACGATACTGCCCTCCACTTGTGCTTTGATGATGTCAGGATTTACATACCATCCACAATCCATCACGGCCCACACTTTGTCAATCCTCACTTTACCATCCGCTTTCTTTGATACCTTTACCACTTCGCCAACAATGCTGGAAAAGCATTCTGTGATGGCTACACCATATCCTTCATTTTTCTTTCGTGTTTTCCAGCCTGAAACTTCTTCCAGTTTCGTAATGAGATGTTGATAGCGTTCTTCACCTAGATGTTGTCTTCTAAAATCGAGAGGATCTTCACCTGCTTCAACCGAAAGCTCATCGATGAAACTCTCGAAAGCAAAACCATTTGTTGATGCATATACGGAACGCCACCACATTACCGGGATAGGTACATCTAATGGAATGTCTGAAAAGCTATAATGTGAAATGCCATCGAAGTAAGGTTCGAGAAATCCTTCTGTGGTACTTCCGAGATACGAATCTTTTTGTGCACCCGGCCACTGATGATCCATATCTTGTCCGGCAACTTTTGTTTTGAACGCAGAGATGCGACCATCACTCAAACCACCTGAGCAATGATACATCATACCGGGTCTGAATGGTCCTTGTGTCGTATCATCCTCACGCGTCCACACTACCTGCACAGGAGCCTTTACTTCTTTTGAAATAACAGCGGCCTCATGTGGATAATCCATAAATGCTTTGCGACCAAAACCACCACCAAGAAAAGTCATGTTCACAATGATTTTTTCTTTTGGCAAATTCATCAACGGACTTAATAAATCCTGCACCCAATCCGGTCCTTGTATTGGTCCCCAGATTTCAAGTTTATCATCCTGATAGTGAGCGGTACAATTCAGTGGCTCCATACAGCTATGTGATTCGTACGGAGTTTCATAAATGGCTTCAATCTTCTTTTCGGATTTTTCTAGCGCACCATTAAAGTTTCCTTTTGTTCTGAATGATAATCCTTCTTTGGTTTTCAAGTCATCATTCATTCTACTGTAGAGTTGTTCGGTGCTTACATGTTCAAAGCCAGAATCATCCCACTCAACCTTCAGCACTTTTCTTCCTTGCATCGCAGCCCATATACTATCGGCTACTACAGCAACACCTTCCCTGAACGTTGCAAACACACTCATCTTTACAGCGATGACATGTTTTACTCCATGTACTTTTTTAGTTTCAGTATCATCAAAGCTTTTTACTTTTCCCTGAAATCTTGGATTACGTTCAACGACCGCATATAACATTCCAGGAAGTTTTTTATCAAGACCAAAAATAGCCGAACCATTTACTTTCATTGGAGTATCCTGACGAGGTAATGGCTTCCGCAAGATTTTATAATCGGCTGGTAACTTGAGCTTCACTGATTTTGGCGGCTCAAGCTTAGATGCTTCCTGCACCAATTCACCATAATGTAATTTCTTTCCAGAGGGTTTATGTATTACATGACCATCTTCCGCGTAACATTCTATTTTGGATACATTCCATTTTTTTGCTGCCGCTTCGATTAACATTTCGCGCGCAGTTGCGCTAAGGTTGAGAAGTCTATTATAGGTACCTCGGACAGTGGAACTACCTCCGGTTATCTGACTTCCATACTTCGCATTATTACCTTGTGCAAAAATAATGTTGACTTTGTTGAGATCGACTTCTAATTCTTCGGCAATAATTTGAGGAACGGATTGCCACGAGCCCTGACCCATTTCGGATCGATGATTCGTGATGGTCACTTTTCCAGAAGTATCAATAGAGATCCAGGCATTCAAATCAATGCCGAGATTTTCTGTTCCATCTATCTTTATTATCTCTGCGTCCTTTCCAGTGGCTGACACGTGAAAGCCAAGTGTGAGTGCTGCCCCGGTTATGCCGGAAAGTTTTATAAAATTTCTTCTTGATAAATTTTTTGATGTTGATTCCATGTTGTTGGTATTTTGGGTTGTCAACCGTCAATTATTTAGTGGATGCTTTTTGCGTCATCAATTGTGATGCGGTTTTAATCGCCTTCCGCATGCGAGGATAGGTTCCACATCTGCAGATGTGTCCTTGCATGGCAGTATCAATATCTTTGTCTGTTGGATTTGGAGTTTTTTTCAGTAAAGCTGTAGCTGCCATAATTTGTCCTGACTGACAATACCCACATTGTGGAACTTGTTCAGCAATCCAGGCTTGTTGTACGGGATGTGAATTGTCTTCCGACAAACCTTCAATCGTTGTTATGTTTTTACCAGCAACAACCGACACAGGCACTGAACAAGATCGGATTGGATTTCCTTCAAGGTGTACAGTGCATGCACCACATTGTGCGATGCCACAACCATACTTAGTCCCGGTTAAGCCTACAGCATCACGGATGGCCCAAAGCAGTGGCATTTTCGGGTCGACATCTACTGTGAAGTTTTTGTTGTTGATTTTTAAGGTAAGGGAAGCCATGGGGTGAGGATTTAAATTGGCGATAATGAAACTTACAAAATATTCAGCCAACACACCAATGAATACTATGTTAAGATGTATTTCTAGTTATGGGAGGAAGAATGGGTATTATTTGGGTTGAGTTTTGCTATTATTTTGAACGGGAATTGAAGTGCACTGTTCTTATGCTGCGATTGATCTATTAATTCATACAGATGATCCCGATTAATTGAGTGTTCAGAATATGTAAATTTAATTTTTACTTTGAAGTGAAGATGTTTGAATAAAATTTTAAGAAATGAAAACAAGAATCTATCAAGCCGTGATTATTTTGGTGAGTGTATTCAGCTCGGCAAATCTTTTCGCGCAAAATACTTCTCTGGAAGTAACGGTGAAAAATATAAAAGGAACAAAGGGCACCATTCGCATTGGACTTTTTACAACAGAAGCGGATTTTTTAAAAACTGCAGTGAAAGGTAAAGTAGTGGATGCCAATGGAAGCGAAGTAAAAGTGGTTTTTGAAGATCTTCCTGCTGGTGAGTATGCAGTGAGTGTAATTCACGATGAAAATGGAAATGAGAAACTCGATACAAAATCAATGGGAATTCCGAAAGAGGGATTTGCATTTGGCAATAATGCAATGGGAACTTTTGGGCCACCATCATTTGATAAAGCAAAAATTAAATTGGAAGGTAAGCCTGTTCAGCAGGTTATAACAATGAAGTATATGTAGAGTTCCGGTACCAGTAAATGGTAATCGGTAAGCGGTGAGTGAAAGCTATGTGTGTGTTGCCAATCTTAATGTTTGCTGCTAAGCGATGCAGAGTCACAGTGCGAAAGTATTCTTGAAGTTTCTTGCACATCTACCAGACCTCGCTGATGTTCCCAAGTGTTAAAAATATAAGTAGCGATTTCAGCAATTTCTAAATCGGTTAAGGTCGAAATTCCTTTCATCTGTTTGTTGAAACTCTTTCCGTTTACAATGAGCTCGCCCTCTTTTCCATTCTTCATTAAACAAATCACTTCTTCAAAATGATTGTCCATGAAATCAGATTTGTTTAACGGAGGATAGAGCAATCCAAGACCGGTTCCGGTTTTCTGATGACAGTTGCTGCAGTTTTTTAGATACAACTGTTCTCCCTGGATAATGTATTGTTGAAACTTGGTGGATGATTCTGAAGGTTTTGAGTCTGGTTTACTTGAGCAGGAGGAGCAGAAGGTAAAAAGCAGAAAGCAGAGCATGGAAAGTTTGAAGTTTGATGTTTGAAGTTGTGAACCTCGAACTTGAGACATCAAACTTTGAACTTTAAATTTTGAACTATTTTCCATCTTCCATCTTCAATCGTGCAATGTCAGCAAGCAATCGATTCACATCTTCTTCTTTTGTACCATCATACTTACCCCGGATTCTTTTCTTCTTATCGATCAATAAAAATGCGCCAGTATGAATGAAGCCATCGGGTTCGGTTTTGTCTTCAAGTGCCGTTGCGAAATAACTGGTTTGTGCAATTTTATAAATGTCCTCTTTCTTACCTGTTACAAAATGCCACTTATCGCTTTTCACACCAAGACGTTCGGCAAAATCATGAAGCAACCCAACAGTGTCAAATTCCGGATCGATACTATGAGAGAGTAATAATACATCATGTTCATTTTGAATAGAATCGTAAACACGAAGCATTTGTGTTTTCATAATAGGACAGATGGTGCGGCATGATGTAAAAAAGAAATCAGCTACATAGATTTTATCTTTGAAAGTATCACCTGTAACTTCTGCACTGTCCTGATCAACAAATTTAAAATCACCAATGGTGTGGTACACGGTATCTGAGCCCACCACTTCACGTTCGCCCAAGATGGGTAGAGGTATTTCTTTCTTTTGAATACAGCTTGATAGTAAAAAGCTAAAAGCTAAAAACTGGAAGCAGGTCGCTTTAAATCTTAAATCCTTAATCATCTTTTCTAAATTTTTTATAAACCTTAATTCCAATCATCATCAAAATTCCAACAATGAGTAATCCAATAATCCCCCATACCATGCTTACGGCATCTTTCAACACAATCAAAAATACAATGCTAATGAGAAAGAGTGTTCCTACTTCATTCCAAATACGCATTTGCTGTGATGTGTACTTAACAACGTTTTTATTCAGTTGATTATAGAAAATGTGTAACGAAATGTGGTAGACGTAAAGAAGAAATACCAATGTGAGTTTGATGTGCATGAATCCCATCTTTAACCATTCCGGCTGATTGATTAATAGTAAAGTCCCCATCACTAAAGTAATGATGGCGGATGGCCACGTGATGATAAACCACAATCGTGAGCTCATCATTTTGAGTTGCTTCAGTAAAATTGATTTTTCAGGCTCTGGTTTTTCGTGCGCCTCGATCATGTAAATGAAAAGCCGAGGTATATAGAACAGCCCTGCAAACCAGGTAACGATAAAAATAATATGTATTGCTTTGAGATAAAGAGAAGTCATTAGGCAAAAGTCATCAGTCCAACGTCAGCGGACAATAGTTTCATCATTTTTATTGTATCGTAATTTGGTCACCAACGTGAATTTGACCATGATCTAACGCTACCAGATTTTGACCGAAAAGAACTTTGCTCCCTTGTTTGCGATAAGTAGATAATGTCTTTAACGGTTCAACGCCTTTCTCCCCGGTGTCTTGATTCACAGTTGTAAGGACACAGCGAGCGCAGGGCTTCACACCGACAAAGCGATTTGATCCAATTGTAAAATTTCTCCATGTATCTTCTTCATGTGGTTCGCCACCTGTAAAAACCAAGTTGGGGCGAAAACGATTCATGGGCAATGGTTCTTCTAATTTTTCATTCAGATTATCCAATGAGGCTTGACCAATAATGAGAAAAGGGTAAGCATCCGCAAGACTTACGTGCTCATCGTTTACTTTATAGGTAGGATCAACCGGACGCGAGTTCCCTTCTGGAAAAAATACCAGTTTACATTTCATACCGAGTAATGCAGAGAACCATTCACTGTGTGCTGCGCTAACCTCGCAAGCCAAAACTGAATCATCCCAGATTGTTACCTTCATCAGATTGATGGTTGAAGGATTGGTAAAGGAAAGATGATTGGTATGATTGCCGAACGTAATTTTCAATCCTTCGTTCTCAAAACTCAACTTAAAAAGCGCCATTTGAGGATAGACACGCTGTGTCAGAAATTGACCTGTCTCATCCACCAACATCCATCTTCGATCATGCAACAGACCTTTCTCCATAACTTTGGATTGTTGTAAGAGAATTCCGCCAAGCGATTTAATAGGGTAAATCCAAATTTCACTTAGCTTTAAGTCGGCCATGAACTTTTCTTTTAAATTTGATTGTTAATGGTTGATGTCATTTCATTCTGGCTCTAAAATTAACAGAAAGAATGAACACTCAATAACGAAGATTCAATCTCATTATCTAAATGACAAACGCCTCTGCCCTCTGGTATTTTGAAAGTGTTAATCTCTATAACATCCTTTGCCCACATAAAGTAAAGAAGATGGGAGACAAGCACGAGTTTCTTCAGTATAAGCGAGATCAGTTTGTTTATATGCCGGATGATTCAGCTACTCATATTTATATGATTGTGAATGGCCGTGTAAAGGTTGGTCATTACCTGGATAACGGTGATGAAGTAGTATCTGCCATCCTTTCTACAGGAGAGCTTTTTGGTGAACTGGCCTTGGCTGGAGAGGAGAAGCGTAAAGATTTTGCACAATCTATTGAAGCAACCACTATCTGCCCGCTTACATTAGGTGAGCTGCGTGAGCTTATGTATGAGGATAAGGAGTTGAGTTTTAAAATTCTTAAGCTTATAGGGCTTAGGATTATGAAGTTAGAACGGAAACTCGAACTCCTTGTTTTTAAAGATGCCCGCACACGCATTGTTGAATTTTTAAAAGATGCTGCTGCGTGGAAGGGAAAGAAGGTAGGGTACGAAACATTAATACCAACACAGCTTACTCATAAAGATATTGCATCCCTTACGGGCACATCACGCCAAACCGTTACTACAATTTTGAATGACATGAAGGAAAAGAATCTCATCAACTTCGATCGAAAGAGAATTCTGATTCGTGATCTTGAAAAGCTGGCGTAGCTTTTCAAGATGTTACTCAGTGTTTTTAGGAGAAAATCCATTTCCAGTTGTACACCTTTTTTCCTGTATTGAATTTCTGTTAAGAATACCATAGTGCATTGTGATAATCGTTGCTTTGCCGTCACGTTGTCTGTGTGGTGAAGTTTAAAAAAAATTGTTAAATTGATTTTAACCAAACCAAAAATCTATGGACACCAAGAAATTCTTGATCAGTACGATTACAGGAGGTATTGTTTATTTCCTGTTGGGCTTTCTTGTCTACGCGCTACTTCTGGATAGTTTCTTTGAATCTCATTCAGGAACTGCCACGGGAGTTGAAAAGACAATAGAGATGCAATACTGGCCTTTGTTTGTCGGCAATCTTGCGCAGGCAGCGTTGTTAAGTTATGTGTTTATCAAGTGGGCTCATATCAAAACATTTTCAGCTGGATTTTCTGCTGGTTTTATCATTGGTTTTTTAATGACATTGGGTCACTACTTAATTCAGTATGACACTACTAACATTATGGACCTAACCGGCACAATTGCAGAGGTGGCTGTCTATTCTATAATGACTGCAATTGTAGGTGGTGTTGTAGGAGCCGTTATCGGTATGGGATCTAAATAGTGAGTAAATAAAAAGACCTTTCTTCAAATTTGAAGAAAGGTCTTTTGTTTAATGATATTAGGTCGATCGGTTATTTGTATAACTCTTCATAATACTCATTCGCCATTCTACTTGAATCAAAGAATGGAAGCACATCTTCCATGCTTGCTTTCACTACCTTCAACCAGTTTGCTGGTTTGTTATAGTACATTGGAATGATTTCGTTTTCCAATAGATCTAAAAGATGTTGTGCTTCAAGTTTATCTTTTGCATCTGGTGATAACGAATCTTCTGCCGGAGTAATGATGAACGAATTTTTTCCATGCTTGGCAAATTCCGGAACCCAACCATCCGGAATGGATACATTAACGGAGCCATTCATCGAGGCGGTCATTCCTGAGGTGCCCGAAGCTTCGTGATACAACCGTGGATTGTTCAACCAAATGTCAGATCCTTTTTTCAGGTGACCGGATAACCAAAGTTCATATCCCGTAACAACGGTACAATTCGGTAACTCTTTTGTCTTCCAATAAATCTCATTGAAGAGATTGATGGAGTTGTAATCTTCAGGATACGGTTTACCGGCCCAAATAATTTGAATCGGATATTCTTTGTTCTGTGCAATTTTTAAGAAGCGTTGGAAATCAGACAACAAAAGATTGGCGCGTTTGTATGCTGCAAATCGTCTCGCCCAAACAATGGTGAGAACATTCTCATCGAAGAGTTTTCCGGTTTGGTTAGCTACTACCCTGAAGAGTTTTTTCTTCAACTCTTTTTTTCGTCCGGATAACGCATCCATATTCTTCTCGGCCAATGCTTTGTCTAATTCATCGTCCTTCCAATATGTTCTGTTTTGCGCGTTGGTAATGGCTTTGATTTCGCAAATACCTTTATAGTCGCCCCACATTTTTCTGGACACCTCTCCATGAAGTTGAGATACACCATTGGCTACTTTTGCTAAGCGTAAAGCTGTCAAGGTATAGTTCATTACACCATTCTCAGGATATACATATTCTTGTACTTGTTGCTGAGTGAGGCCGTTGAAGAAATTCATACTATTGAGAAGCGGCATGCTGTGTTCTTCGTTGCCTGCTTTTTCAGGAGTATGGGTTGTGAAGACAACACGCTTCTTCACTTCATTGATGTCTTTGTATTTATCCAATAAATAAAAGCACAGCGGTAAGGCATGTCCTTCGTTCATGTGATAAATTTCTGTTCTGCGATTTAATACATCCAACAACTTTGCTCCGCCAATACCAAGAAGAATGGATTGAGCAATACGTGTCGTTTCGTTTGGATCGTATAATCTGTGACTGATTGTTTGTGAGAGAAAATCATTCTCCGGAATATCGGTGCTCAATAAAAAGAGAGGTGCAGAGTTGAATACTTCAGGCTTTAATAAGTAGGCCTTGACATAAACTTTTGCACCGTGAATGGTGATCGGAAAAACAATTCCGGTATCGGTTAGAAATGAATAATCTTTATCGCGGAAGCTGGCTTTTAAAGTTTGATCCTGATTGCGCTCCTGATCGTAATATCCTTTCTTCCAAAGAATGCCAATGCCAATGAGATTTTGTTTCAGTTCGTATGCGCTGCGAAGATGAGAGCCTGCGAGGAAGCCAAGACCACCACTGTAAATTTTTAAAGGCTGATCAACGGCAAACTCCATGGAGAAGTAAGCCACTGGCTTGGAGTATTTTTTATCGAAAGAATAAGGAAAGATTTCTTCTACGTTTAACATAAGATAGGTTTATGCAAGCTGCCAATCTAGCAAAGAGATTGAATAGAATTAAGATCAATTAGTGATTTGGATTATTTTTCGAAATCGCAATCGATTGAAGAATCAAAAGAATACACTTATTTTTCGTTCGTATTAGATAGATGCACCAAAACATCTTGAAGTGATGTGAATGATTGATTGTTGTTTAGCCACCAGCTGTATGTATTTTGTTTGTTGATGATAGTGATGCAAAAAGGGGAGTTGTCATCTGTTGTTATATGATATCCATTTCGCTCAAATGCATTCTTTGTCCAGAGAAATTCGTAACCACTACCTATAAGATTGATGGAGACGTTACGATGTGCTTCGTGTTCTACTCTTCCGGTTTTTAGATCAAAACCTTTGAACTGAAAAATGTCATCGAATACATCTTTCAAAACGAGATCTTCTGGAATCCCAGTAATGATGTTTTTCTCTCTTCCTGCCAACCAGATTTCATCAGCCGTTTGCAAGGCTAAGTCTAGTTCATGCGTAGCGATTAGGATGGCTTTATTTAGTAATCGAGAAAGTTGGCGAAGCAGATTCATCATCTCTACCCGGTTGTTTAAATCTAAATGAGCAGTGGGTTCATCTAATAATATAATAGGAGTGTCTTGCGTGAGTGCTCGTGCGATCATTACCATTTGAAGTTGTCCATCGCTGAGTTCGTACAATCTTTTATCAATGAGGTGTTCGATATGTACTTGTTGAATGGATTGCTGAATGACTGCTGTGTCGGCATCACTCAATTTAATACTCCAATTGACATAAGGATAACGACCAAATGAAATGAGTTCGTAGACGGTCATGTTCGGCATGCTTATTCGATCGGTGAGTACCAATGCGATCTGCTGCGAGAGAGGTGCTTCTTTCTTTTCTTCATTAGGGAAATATTGTATTTCGCCTGCCAATGGTTTTTGAAGTCCGGCTAACGTTCGAATCAAAGTCGACTTTCCAATTCCATTTGGACCCATGAAGCAGGTTAGCTTTCCTTTTTGAAGCGAGAGGTTGAGATTTCGAAAGAGAATATTCTCAACACGATTTGTCTTGTAGCCAGTAGATAACTGATTAGTCGCGATGGCAAGCTGTATAGGGATCGTTTTCTCCATACTTAAATAGATAAGCGTTTTGCACGAAGAATAATCCAGATCACAACTGGCGCTCCCACCAAAGCAGTAATGGCATTGATGGGCAATACATACATACTTCCGGGAAGCTGCGCGATGATATCGCAGAACAACAGGAGGGAGGCACCCATAATAACAACAGCGGGAATAAGTATCCGATGGTTATTGGTCTTTATCAATAGCTTCGTTAAATGCGGAACTGCCAATCCAACAAAAGCAATTGGCCCACAGAAGGCAGTCACTGCTCCTGTGAGAATGCTTGTTGAGAATATAATTAAAAATCGTGATCGTTTAATATTAATACCAAGGCTCATTGAATAGTTGTCGCCCAAAGCCCATGCATTCAATGCCTTCGTTGAGAGTATTCCAATTACACTACCCATAATGAGAATGCCCGTCAATATCTGAATTTCAGTCCAGTTTAGTCCGCCCAGGCTTCCGAAGGTCCATAATAAAAAGGATTGCTGTTCTTCTGCTTTGCTTAAGAATTGAAGGACGCTTACCAGGGAGGAGGTGGCAGCTCCAATCATTATTCCTATTATTAGTAGAGATGTATTATCGCGCAACCGTTGCGAAAGACCCCATATTAAAGTGAATACAACAAAGGCTCCAAGACTTGACGCAATCACAATTGTCCAGGAAGAGGGAGAGTTTAGAAAATGAATGCCGGCAACGTGCCCCATAAATACTAGAGACACCGCCAGGCTTGCGCCCGAACTTAGGCCAAGCACGTCAGGTCCAGCCAGGGCATTTCGAAACAGTGTCTGCATTTGTAAACCTCCAATAGATAGTGCTCCACCAGCCAGAATACAGGTCAATGCCTTCGTTATTCTGAAATCCAATACAATATTGGTCCAGACCTCA
>JBDTTT010000060.1:0-32180 GCA_039930485.1 Chryseolinea sp. | reverse complement strand
TCTTTTTTTCATAAACAGAAAAATAAGAACGTTAGATTAAAGACCTTTTAACTCTTTTTAGATTGGGTAATTAGCCAAAACCACCTAAATCTTTAAAAATATTACAAAAAATCGATAGAAAGACATATAGACCTGCTCATAATCGATTTAATGGGTATAAAACTACACGTTCAGGTTCACATTGTAAAATTAACCAATGTAATTTTTTTGTCAAAAAAGTAAATTTTTAATTGTTCTAGTGGTTACCATTAGAATTTAGAATGCCAATAGTTAGGGAAACATTATAAGGACTTAAAAAAACAATGAAATACGTTTTTCTCGCCTTTGATTCTTTTGGAGACAAAGCAATCCTGGCATCAAGTGATTGGGATGGGCAAAAAAAAACCAGCATACTTATTTCTTAGCACGCTGGTTTTTTAAAAGTTGATTAATTATTCCTTGATGAATCTCTTTTGGATACTGGTAGTGTTTGCCTCTAACAGTAATGTGTAAAGACCAGAATAAAATTCCTGCACATCAATTTCAACACTATGGCTTTTTACTTGCTTAGTGTAGCTGCCCGCCAATTGGCCTTGAGAATTGTAAATTGAGATACTTACTTCATCCAAAGATTTGAATCGATCAGGTAATGTAACACGCAACCTGCTTTTTACCGGGTTTGGATAAAGGTTAATTGCCAGATCTGGATCCTGCTCTGAAGCGGTTATTGTATATACGACTTCATTGGAGGTTTTAATACAGGCTCCTGATGTAACCTGGGTCGAATAATTTCCTGCTTCTTCCGGAAGATAAGTTACGTCAGTAGCGCCTGGTATTACATTTCCATTCAGTAACCATTGATTGCCTTCAACACTGCTGGAAAGTAGCAGCTCACCATCTACTTCAATAGTAGGTTTATCGAGGTGATCAACCTGAACAGGAATTTCAACTCGATTACCTTCACATCCACTGTAGGATGAGCTGACAAAATAGTTTTTAGATTTTGTTAGAGAAGGTGTGGAGAAGTTTCCTTGTTCAGAACTTCCAACAGGTGAAATAGCATCTGCAGTTTCATACCACTTGTAGACTGTTCCAGCAGGAGAACCACTTGCATTGATGAGTGCGCTTCCACCTTCGCAGATGCTTTCAACATTCACAATAGGCTCAAATACCTGTTTATAGCTTAACACAACCTGAGAAGAAAGCGGGACCGCTTCGCATCCTATAATTCCTGCTCTCATTTGAATCGTATTATCGCCATAGGAAAGTAGTGAAGCATCAATGATTGCATCAACAGAACTGCCGTTACCCTGCACACTGCCGATTATATTTCCGTTGTTCATGATAGAGTATAAAACTCCTTTCTGGCTGGTTGATAAAGTTACAGGAACTCCACCCGTTGTTTCACATGCGTTTTGTAATGTTGAAGCAAAACTGACGGATTGATCAACAGCAGGTTTAGTCATCACTAATTCAAAACGTGTTACGCCAGCTGAAAGTGGATCGGCCGTTACATCAAATCCATAAGTAGTACCTTCACTTAATGCAATGGATGCATTTGTAAAGTGATCCACTAATTTTGTCTCAACATCGAAATCGAACGTTTCCAATTTGCTAAAGTCGAATGAATAATGACCGGCAGTTATGTTTCGGATGTTCAGAGAAATTGATTTCTCACAGAAATTCAGAGACATGCTATTAATAGCGAGGTTGGTATTGTTTAATACCGTGCTAAGATTGAAATAGGTATTGTCTTGTTTGAGCGCATCCAGTGTTCCTTCTATTTCGTCCCATGAATTCTCTGAAAAATGAAGGAAGGTTCTGTCTTTGAAAGATGCGTTTTTGAGTGTTATCATTAGTTGATTTGGTGCTTCTCCTTCACGGAAGAGCGATACATTTGCGATGTTCACTTTGGCATCTTCAGTAATCTTTAACGATGGACTAGATCCGCTGGCCTTCACCCAGAAAGCCTGCCCTTGGGAAATTCTTCCTTGAAAATCCGGATCACCTGTAACACCATTCCAAACCTTGAACGCACCAACTCCACCCGGGAAGTTTTCTCTTACCCACACAGTTCCGCTAATATCATTGAGTTGCCATCCTCCATTACCCCATTCAATAGGCGCAGCGTATACATTGCTTAGAAGATTCCACCCATCATTTGATCCAGCGTCTGCTCCTGGAGCTAAGTTTAAATAATCAAAATCACCTTGTTGAAGCGGCCCGGCAATTTGAAGTTTGAATGGAGTTGTGCCATTAAATTGAAAAATAGAATACCCACGACCCATATCAAATAGTGCAGTATTTGAACCGCCAACACCTGGGTAAGAAATATAACCACCATTTAGTTCATCATAGTAGAATAATGATGGGGGAGTTCCATTGCTACCTGTAAACGGCCCAGTAATGATCATACTTTGCTGCCAATCGCTCACACGACTGCTAAACACAGGAGCACCCATATATCGGTATACTCGCTTGGCACTCATGTAGCGTTGGAAACGGACACTTCCATTGATGGAGCCGGCTCCATTTGCGCCAATCTTACCCACCATTGCTGTTCCGTTAATATCTGAAACAAGCACAATATTTCCGGCAGAATTTAACCGGCCGCTGGCAACGTCTACTATGTCTTTCACATACATCGTTGTGCCTATATTAACTTGTCCTAATGCATTGGCACTCATATGCAGTGCATTTAAAGTATCTGCTCCTGATTTAAAGTACAAGTTCGAAAACTGTGCGCCTGTTGAATTGATTGTGATATCAGCTTTTGAAACACTAAGCTGACCCAATTCATTATTTGCATTAACAGCACCTGCACCTTCTATAATAAGACCACTTTTTCCAAGAGTTAATAAAGTGGTGTCATCAAGGATCAAACCACCACCGGATGTTGATCCAACCGTTATGGTTTTGGTATTTGAGTTACCTATTGTATTAACGATCGTTTTGTTTGATAACCTAAGCTGGAATAATTGAAGATCAACCGGAGCATTCATGATTAGATTTTGAGTTGATCCTGAAGCGAAGTTAATTGACACCAATTGTGTTTCAACGGTAGGGGTCAATGCACCTTCTAGTGTAAGATCGCCCGATAGATTAATTGCTGTACCATTGCCTCCAGATCCATTCAACATAACTCCGTCAGCTAGTGTCAAGTCACCATTCACAATATAGGTTCCCGTGCTGAAGGTCTTGGTAGAAGTTGTGCCATCCATTACAAGATTACCATAACTTGCTCCTGGAATCGAATTAGATGTTCCATTAAAAGTTACAGTTGATGTAGGAGCAAGTGTTCCCAGTTGAGGAGAATTATACGAGTTAATAATTAAAGTCCCGTTATCATCAACATCAATCTGACCGGTCACTGTATTATCCAGCGTTAGTACTACACCACTTGAAACAATGAGTTTTGTATTAGTTCCTGTTATGTCCAACAAATTACTAACCGATGCATCTCTATCTAAAATAAAGTGTTGGTTTTTAAAATTAAATTGTGGAGGGTGAGAACCACCACCACCTTGAACATTACCCCACGTACTGGTTAGAGTAATATCACCAGTAGGAGCGGGGTAATAGAACACAGAACCCGTTGCACTTAGTGTGGTTACCTGTATAGCATTGCTCAGTGCACTGACATTTCCTTTTAAATCTTTGGCACGTACTGAAAATGTATAGGTAGTCGAGGGTTGGAGATCGGTGATAAGAGCCGTTGTTCCAGCCACTGTAGCCACCAAATCGGTACCTCTAAAAATTTCGTAACCTGCAACTTTAATGTTATCGCTTGAAGCGCTCCAGGTTAAACGCAAACTATCAGTCGCGATATTGGACGCAACTAAGTTTTGAGGAACAGTAGGAGGAATCATATCGAAGGTCGCTTCTACAGAAGTATACGAACGTACTTCAAAAGCACTCCACATACCGTTGTAAATGGTCTCTGTTGTTGAATTGTTTGCGCTTATATTAAAATTAAGCGTGCTGTCGGCTTCTGGTTTTACATTATAGAAAAATATTCTCTCTGAATTATTTTTGTTGTTAAAGAGCGACTGTTTGGAGGCGCCAATTGTAAAGTCGGTAACAATTTTATTAGCATCCTGAGTTGCGGTATTGAATTGTCTTCCGATTTCCCACTCACTGCTGAAAAATACCAGATCGTAGCTAAGATTAGGATCAAGATGTTGTAGCTGCCATTGCGATTGAGGATCACCAGGCAAGAATAGATCGCCTGTTGCAATTACTGGATCGGGATAACCAATTGGACTTTGATTAGCAGGGACCCCGGCCATTGGAGGTGCATAACCACGGACTCGTTGTCCGCCATTGCCATAGTAAATGACATGAAAATCAACAGGTGTTATTGAAGAAGTATTGTCTTTAAAGTTTTCCCATGTGAAACCATCCACACCCTTGATGTCAGAAGCTAATGCTGAAAGGTTGTTCCATAATCCACTAGTTTCCTGTGGATGCCCATCAGCAAGCGTAGAGTTTACATTCACTTGAATGATTTGATTATAAGTACTGGTTAAGGCAATATCAGAATAGGATGATTGAACCGCTGGTGCAGTGGTTTTGATAGCCCGAACTTGATACACATAAGCCGTATTTGGATTTAAGCCTGTATTATCCCATGTCACTGCATTGGCTGCTGCAGTAAACACAGTGGTAAACGGTCCTGCGGGATCCAGTGCACGTTGAATCTCAAAGCCTGTTTCAGTGGAAGAGTTGTCAACCCAGGCTAAGCGAATACTGCTTTTTGTTAAGGCAGTAGCGACTACTTTGCTTGGTCTTCTCAATGTGGCAGGTGCATAACCTTCCAGCACCATACCGTTGACGACACCTTCCCGATGAGTTACGGCCGTGTAGGCTCCACCACTTGGATTTTCAATGGTAATATCTTTCTTCACCGAGATGACGATAACACCACTACCATTGGGAGCTATGCCGGTAAATCTCACCACTTTATCTACGTTCTTGCGCGTGTTGAGCGTTTTAGCGGGAACTGATGGAGTAGTCACCTGATAAATAGTATTGGCAAACCAAAATTCATCCCGGCTTCCAAGCAGCGTAATGTTGTAAACTCTACCGGAAGTTGCAAGTCCGCTTATTGTAATCGTTGCAGCGGTTGAAGTGCTAACGGTAGTCCATCCGCTTTGTATCACTTTATCGGGATACACTCCCGCATTTCCTCCGGTATTTACACCAACGTTATCAAGTGCGGTTCCCCAAGTATTCGCAGCGGACTTGGCAATAGACAATGTACCACTCACACCACCTAGCTGACCGATTCCATTGGAGAGTTGAAGCGGGAATATGGCAGAAGAACTTACATTATTCCAGGGTGGAGTGGCATTTGAAGAGGCAGATGCTGTGAAGTTGACATATACTGATTCAGTAACTTCTGGATCGGACACAAAAACTGAAAACTGTGTGTCTGCACTGGCACTAAAGTTATCCACTACTTTTAAAGAGAGTAAATATGGACCAACATCAGAAGCAGTAGGGGCAAAGCGGATAAAGCCAGTACCATTGCCGTTATCTACAATAGTCGCGAAGGATGGAAGACCGGATACACTGAAAACCATTGGATCATTTTCCGGATCAACTGCCAGGATATTGGTTTGTACTATTTGTCCAGCGGTTAACACCACGGTTCCAGGATTGGTAAGTACCGGAACTCCATTGGGTGTTGTAATGAGTGCATAGTTGCTCAAGGCTGATTCTCCAAAAGCGTTGTATGCGGATACTTTGTAGTAATACGTTACTCTACCGGTTGTAGACACATCAGAGAAAGTGCGTATGTTGGCAGCAACTGTTCCAACTTGTGTGTAAGGACCTGCTGCGACTGTAGCCCTGTAAATTCTAAACTCGGATTCGTTCGGGCTGTTATCTTGCCAGGTTACATTCACTTTATTATATAATGGTGCATCGAGAGCAACTTCTGATGGAGCGGACGGTGGAGCATTTTCAAGATATTTTGCTTCCAGCACCAAGCCATTTATGTAGGCCGTTGTATTCGCTACTTTGCCTTTCACGCGAATAGTTAATTCGCCTGCTGCGCTAGGGTAATTCTCCGTTGACACCCGTACATCATGTGTGTTGTTCAATGTAGGCAAATCAGCTAAAGCCTCAGCTGAGATACCGGTCACGGTATAAACTGTTATCCCACTTCCGGTAGGATACGCTCCAAAAAGCGTGACCTTGTATTTTAGAGAAGGGTTGAGATTAGTGAATTTAATTTCCCCATATTGGCCATTTCCTCCTCCCGAACTAACCTTCCAGAAGGACCGTCTCACTTTTGAGGTGAATACTGCATTCGGATCGGTTGGGAACTGAGGGCTACCAGAAGAGTAGTCTGAGTTATTGGGAGGTCCAGTCCATCCGCCAGTAGTGGGTGTAGCTCTCATTTTGATGTACTTCACAATGGAACCCATATCATCTTTCATGTTCGTTAGAACATCATAAAAAGTTCCTCCTGTTCCGGTTGGTGGTAGTCCAGTATTGTTCCAAGGAGCGGTTTCATAGTAGTTACCTTCATGATAAGGCGCGGCAGTACTAGGGTCTCCTGTAAAGTTCACATTAATTGTATAGTAGGTGTCTGCAGGATTAACTATAAGAGAGAATGTCTGCTGGTTTATACCACCAACATTATCCTTGAATTGAATCGTGATATTATCAAACGTACCTGTCTGTGCAATAGTAGGTTTAAAAACTACTGTATATGTTCGAAGAGTGGCATTCCAAGCAGGAGCAGGGTTACCAGCAAATGTAAGCGAAGGCGGTAAAGTGATAACAGGGGGAAAGGCCGCAGTGAGTTGATTGTTATTGTCAGGATCGGTTAACGTAAACACCATTGTAAATACTCTTCCAGCTTCCATTGCTTGGTTCTGCACCGTTGTTATAGGAGCAGGAAGCACTGCTACTCCATCAATTGTTAATGCTGAGATGATCGGTGCTCTGTTAGTCCCAACAGTCAAGATAAGATTATCATTTGTCGTTCCAATTCCATCGGATGCCTGAACTGTAACGTTATACGTACCAGCCGCAACGTTGGTGAAGGAAAGTACACCTTGCCCATATCCATTGGAATTGAAAGTATACGTATTTGGTAATCCGGTAAATTGGAATGAGATTGGATCATTATCTGGATCACTAACACTAAGGTTAATGGTTTGGGGTGTCGCGCTTAGCTGCAAAAGTGATTGGTCCGGGATATCGGTGATTACTGGATTTCGGTTTGGAGTCGTAGCGGATGCAACGTTTGACCAGTTCGATGTGGTTCCGGAAACACCTTTAGAGCGGACTCTGTAATAGAATGTAGAATGACCGGTTGCAGCATTATCACTATAGGTTGTTACATCAGTTGTAGTGTTAGCGATGGTAGCAAACCCGGTAGTGCTGTTAGATGACTTTTGTAACTCAAAACCGGTTTCACCTGAAACATTTCCCCAAGAAAGATTTACCTGTGTAGCTGAGATGGCGGTGGCTGTAAGTGATGCCGGAACTGCAGGTGGCGAAGGAGCAGCAGGAGTAATTACATATCCAGGTGAGTTCAAATTGATCAACGAAGAAGCGTTGGAGGCATTAATCGCCCTGATGCGGTAATAGTATCGGCTGGTAGCAGCCTCAACGGTGTTGTCTGTCCATGTAGTGGTATTTGCTACAGTGACGTTCACAACCTGATAGATACCAGTTCCGTCCGCTGATTTAAGTCGATAAATTTCAAAACCAGTTTCATTGTTGCTGTTATCGTTCCATGCCAATGCAACCTGATTATAGGCAACAAGGGTGGACCTGAAATTAGAAGGATTTGAAACCGATGGCGGATTGGCTACCGTTTCAGTAAAGGCACTTGAAGGGATGGCCTGTTCAGAAGAACCCGGACGCGTCCAATAGGCCGTTAGCGTTTCCGTTCCTGTATTTTCGAAATACTCAACGCGGATGGGATACCATCCAGCTGACAGGTTAATTATTGCACTGTTTACTTTTGTACTGGTATGTTTGCCATCATTTGCGACCACCAATGTATTGTTAATCCACATCTGGCTTCCTTCATCCGATTGGGTGGAAAACCTATAATTCCCAGAGGATGGAAGATTAATGAATCCTTCATAGACGAAAGCGTAGTTATCCGTTTGCGTACGAGGTGATGTCGAGACAGTGCTGATGAATCCTATCTTATTTAAGGTGCCTGCATTCGGGATATCAACCGTAGAGGCCATTAAACCGGGGTGATGATAATATTTGTAAAGCAACCCTGAATTACGTGCTGTAGCTGCGACCTGGTTACTAGGAGGTGAGGTATTACCAGTAAGGTCTTTAGCTTTTACATAATAGTTGTAAACCGAAAGAGCAACGAGGTTCTTTGCTTCGTAAAAGAGTGTGGTTCCGTTGACGGTAGCAATGGGTGATCCATTTTGGTAAATGTCATATCCAGTAATACCTACATTATCCGTTGCACCTGACCATTGTAAAAGCACTGTGCTTCTCAATGTTCCTCCAACAGTAAGAACAGGAGAAGTTGGAGCAACATTATCTACAATCGTAGTTGCTGAAGCGACTTGCGTATAGGCGGAACCTCCGGAAGCATTCACAGCTCGCATCCTGTAGAAGTAAGTTGTATTGGGTAACAGATTATTGTCGGTATAGGTTTGAGGATTAGGCGATACAGATGCCGGAATAATAGTCACTAAAGAGTAGCCACTTCCTGACGCTAATGATCTGTAAATTTCAAAACCTGTTTCATTGTTAGAGCGATCATCCCAAGTGACAATAACACTATTCTGCGAATTGGAGCTGACAAAGAAATTACCGGGAGGGGCCGGAACATCTATACCGTTAGAAGTCGTTACTGGTATTGCATTTGAAGGAAGACTGAAACATCCTTGTGAAGCACTCCTGTATACAGTTGGAACAACATCAAATTGATATGGACTGGCAGCAGCATCTTTACTGATAAGAGTATATGTACCAGGTTGAGAGACAGTGTAACCAACTGATGTGGCGGCACTGATATCGGTAGCATCTTTTTTCCATTGATAGACTGCCTTTGCAGCTGTTCCAGTAAGAAGAACTTCGGTTCCTCCATCCAATGAAGGTAGAGTAGTACTCTTTCCATTAGATGAAATTGTTGGTGAAGGTGATGGGCCTCGGCTATTATCAACCAATACCGGATCAGACCAGTCAGTCCATACACCATCTAATCGTTGGAATCTTCCGTAATATGTTCCTGGCGTGCAAAGAGCATTTGTGCCCCCTGCTGTAGTTATCGTTATTTCATTTAACGTAGCGCCACTCGCTACAACAGTGCTAGTATTCCCCTTGGCCCACTCGTAATTAATAATAGTCTGTTTATTTCCAACAGCGCCAAAACCGTAATCTCCCGTTCCAAGCGTATTCCCTCGTCCATTAGGGTAGATGGTTTTTGTGAATCCCAGCTTTACATTAACAGGGTCTCCAGGACAAGTTAACGGCTGTTCATAATATACCATGATTTGGTTTTTCTTCCTGGCTAAAAACCAAGAGAAGAAATCCGGTTGAGCATATTCTGAGTTCCATGTACCATGGCCAAGAGATGGGTAATACGAGTAACGTATGCTACCTCCGATATCACGTATGGTAGTAATCTGTGCGTTACCTTGAGCAGGGTATGGATTAGTATCTAGTGCACCTTGTGACGACCAAAGTGGTATATGCTTGTAATATTCCTTATAACCAGAATTTGTGCTCTCATGGAATTCATCTCCAGCGGCTGACATAGGGTGTGCTGCCGCAGCATATTCAGGATAGTCTGTAATAAATTGCCATGTAGCTTCACCTCCTCCGGAAAGTCCGTGAATATAAATTCGATCGGGATCTACCTTATAATCAGCAATCAGTTTATCAACAACATATCGAACTGCTTCTCTCCACTCTGGCCCCCAGTTGTTGTTTGGACAATATGCAGTAGAGTAATCTATTAGCCCTGTGTTTGGGTTTACCGTACCACAAAGTGTCCCGGTTCTTCTCATTTGCGGATATAACAGGAAGCCAGGAAAAGTACCGTTATTAACTGCATTAAGGTGAGTTTGCCCACCATGAAGGAGTTGCTTAGCGTTATCCTGAACATTGGCATCTCCGCCACTGCTTTCGCCAGAGCCGTGAAAGAAAAGAATGAGGGGGTATTTATCGCTGGAGGGAGTAGCTACCCATCCATTTGGCTTCTTCAGTCTGAATCGCAAATTGTAAGTACCGGGTACCTTAGGACTTTGGTATTGATATGATTCATAAGGATCTTCCCACGGATACAGCTTGGTTTGAGTAAAAGGAAGGAAATTAGGCATGGTCTGAGCAACCAATACCTGAGATGGCAATAAGAGGGCTAAATACATCCCCCAAATCAGGATGTAATGTTTTTTCACTCCAAGAAACATAAGAACAGTTAGATTAAAGACACTTATACCACATCTGCATTTAACTCAATCATCAAAAGTAACCGGCTAAACGCAGAAAAAACCCGATTTGCAACACTAATGAGGTTAAAATCAACCATAAAATTAAGCAAAGAATAACATACTTTTATGATCGTATTCCATGTAATTTTTATTCAATAATTAAAGGATAGCCAATTTTTGTTCCACAATCACGAACCCTTAAATATGTGTTTAAATCCCCCTTTTTTTCCCGGACCCTTCAATTTGTTTCAAATTGGTAACGAATTCACCAAATACGAGAAATAAATTCTACAACAGCCGAGTCGGATAACTTGACCCTGATCACTTTTTTACAATTTGGTTATTTCAATGTTTGGGGGTTACGATGCTTTGTAAGTTTTGAAAATGAAGATTATGTATTCACTTTTTTAATCAGAAAATAAATGAGAATAGTAAAGGGATTTGCAAAAGTAATTGTCGTTATCATGATCCTTAATTTGGTAGCTTTTTCGGTAGCACATGTTTTGACTCATGGTAAGATGTTTGGTAAAGCGACTGGATGGGTTATTGGCTTTGCAACATTTCCAAGACAAATTAAAGAGACATTTGGTCAACTTAGCGCCAAAGTGAAGCACCATCAACTGGAGGTAGATCACTCACTCAAATACATCAATAATCTGAATAAGGATTTTTATGGTTTAGTATCGTACTACTCTGATGATGCCGATTACCTGGATTTGAAACTGATTAATTACAAAACAGATTCTATTGTACATCAATGGAAATATCAAAAGGAAAATCTGGTCATTGAAGGACTGTCCACCAATCATCCTGTGTTAATGGACGATTATTCTATCATCTTTAAATTAGAATATGATTTGTATAAACTGGATGCCAACTCAAAAGTAATTTGGAAGAATGATTCACTAATGTTTCATCATTCTTCAGAGCTGGATTATGAAGGAAATTTATGGAGCCCTACAACCATTGGCAATGGAAGCTTAAATCTAAATAGCAAATTGAAAAACTTTGGCAGCGAACTTACTTTTCGCGATGATGCTATTACCAAAGTCGATCCTGCAACCGGTAAAATACTGTTTTCAAAATCCGTGTCAGAAATATTACTTGAGAATAATTATCCGGCATTAGTCTATGGCTTTTGGCAATATGATCCCATTCATTTGAATGATATTGAACCTGTTTTAACAGATTCCAGATATTGGAAGAGGGGTGATCTTTTCTTAAGCTGTCGAAATATTCATACCGTATTTCTGTATAGACCCAGCACAAACAAAATAGTTTGGTTGCGCACAGGTCTTTGGGTTAATCAACATGATGTGGATGTTTCAGACTCCGCTACAATAACTGTCTTTAATAATAATGTAAATCAGAATTTTAATGATTTTGTATTTAAGGAAAATAAAGGCGAAGATTCACAAGCAATTAAAATGCTTCATGATCCGATAAAGTTGAATACAATCGTTGCGTATAGTTTTCCTGAGGACTCATCGTATAATGTTATTCCTGATTTTATGGAACGTGAAAAAATTGACACACGATCTCAGGGAATCTTCACGCCATTAAGGAACGGACTTTATTTTATTGAAGAGACAGATCAGGGTAAGATTTTCATTGGAGACAATGACAGAACTTTACTTAAAATGCAATTTGTATCTGCTGATTCGTCCTTTGCATATTATCCGGGGTGGAGCAGAATTTATGAACAAATTCCTGCTAAACAGAGACCAAAATAATGTTTCGAGTTCGTTAGGTGCGTGAATTTTAGTAATTTGTCAAATTATAAAATTGTTGATGTCTATGTGCTTTAATCCTCTTCTTTACATAGGTCCCGGGCTAGGCCTTGGTACAATTGCAATCATTTTAATTGTAGTGGTTATTATGATCGCCAGCGTTGGTCTGATTGTGTGGATTCCAATCAAGAATGCGTTCAAGAAAATCATGAAATTTTTCTCCAAGTAAATGTACTACATCGTAGTATTCTGGTTCGGTCTTTCCCTCATTACCGGACTCATCCTGGGTAGAAAATTCTTTTATTCTCTAATCGAGCGAACAACCTCATTGCTCAATGCAATGTTGGAGACAGATGAGTCAGATGATGTGAAGCAACGTCTTCTTATTCAGCATTTAGGTAGGTTGGTTATAACATTGCTTATTTTAATTCTTGTAATCTCCCTGATTACTTTTATATCACTGCTTCCTGGATACCTATATGTTAAGCTGAATCATCTGGAAAGTGAGAGTCTCGACTACGGCTCCACAATGTTTTATATCATATTAATTTCCAGCAGTACAATTCCTTTTATTTTGATGAAGCTTTTATCAAAAAAGAAAGATTACTCGGAGTGGTCCATTTTATTTCATCGCATTATTTTTAACAACTACAATATTTCCAAAGGATTGTTTGGCTTTGAGAAATCATTGTTCAAATCGAAAACAAAAGAATTGAATAACCGATTCATTATTGTAAGCGGACTAGCACGTGCAGGCACTACTGCACTCACAACATTGCTTCACGACACCAATCAATTCCACTCTCTCTCGTATGCTAACATGCCGTTGTTGTTAAGCCCTAACTTTTGGAGAAAATTTTATCATCCGAAGAGCGATGAGTTGCGTGAGCGCAGCCATGGCGATCGGGTTATGTTTGGTCACAATACAGTAGAAGCATTAGAAGAGTTTTTTTGGACGGTGCATCTGAAGAATGAGTTCGTTACTTCTGACACCTTAAACCGACATGAAGTATCAAAGGAAATCTATCAGCAGTATTTGATCTATCAAAGTCTCATAAAGCAGTCGAATTCAAACGAGACCATCTATCTCGCGAAAAACAATAACTTCATTTTGCGCTATAACTCGCTTAGAAAACTTAATGCTGATTTTGTTATCGTGATATTATTCAGAGACCCACTTGAGCATGCTTATTCACTACTAAACCAACATCAGCGTTACACAAAGTTTCAAACCGAAGACGCTTTCATTAAAGAATACATGGGATGGCTGGGACATTACGAATTTGGTTTGAGTCATAAGCATTTTGATTTTTCTACTTCGGAGTCATTGAAGGAATTTGACGAGTACTCCATCAATTATTGGCTTCGTATTTGGATTGATTACTACACGTATATTGCTGCCTTACCAGAGGATAGGAATTTAGTGCTGGTTAACTACAAAGATTTTTTGAATAGTCCGGAAATCATTGTGAAAGGAATTGGTAATAAATTGAATGTTGTTTTGCGCACGGATGCGATCAGCCGATTTGATAATGAGAAAACAATCAACTTCGATGGTGATGATAATCTAAAATCGGAGGCGTATGCCGTTCACCAAAGATTACTTAGCAGAAAAAATATTTTATAGCCATTTGTGATGGATGGCATGAGAATAACCATACATTAAAACCAATTTCGCAGTATTCAACCCTCAATAGTGCATCATTATGGTTAAAGATAAGTATGACTTAATTCTAGTAGGTACAAGTTTTGCATCTTCCTTTTTTCTTAAAAAATTTTTAGAGCATGCACCTGAATCAGCCAAAGTATTAGCCATTGAAAGGGGTAGATTCTTCAGTCACAGCGATCGGTTAAAAGTAAAAAGAGGAGAGGTACCAGCTCCCGCAGGCCAGGACACCTATATTGGTTCTCCTGAGAAACCATGGACTTTTGATCCCAATTTTGGTGGCAGTTCAAACTGTTGGGCTGGATGTACCCCCAGGTTCATGCCGAATGATTTTAAAATGAAGTCCAAATATGGCATTGGAATGGATTGGCCTTTGAGCTATGAGGATATTGACGATTACTATTATGAAGTAGAGGATATCATGTCGATATCAGGCCCAGAGGTCACACCATTCCCAAGAAAAAAAGCCTATCCGCTTCCTTCGCACGTATTGAGTTCTGTAGATCGAATAATGCAAAAGCATTATGGCGAACTTTACATTAGCCAACCTGCAGCGCGAGCAAGTCAGGCAATAGGAAACAGAGGTGCATGTTGCTCATCTATTGTATGTGATGTTTGTCCTGTAAATTCCAAGTTCACTATTGAGAATACTTTGAAATACCTTTACGAGGATCCGCGTGTTACTTTGATTGAAAATTCTCAGGCTTATGCTTTAAAGATTGAAAACAATGTTGCTAAATCCGTTATGGTTCGACAGGCGGGAAAGGATTTGGAGTTTCATTCTGAAAGCATCGCGCTTGGAGCAAATCCAATTTTCAATTCTCATATTTTACTTAACTCTGGGGATACATTAGGTTGGACAGGAGCTGGGATTTCAGACCAGGTAGGAACCTATGCAAAAGTTTATCTTAATGGTCTTGAAAATGTTGGTGGCAGTTCTCTGATTACTGCGAATGGTTATATGTTCTATGATACTCCAGACAGGAGTAAGTATGCAGGATGTTTAATTGAGAGTTCTCAAAGCTTCTGGAGTCCCTATATTCGAAATGAATTTGGCAAGTGGAGACAGATCGCGTTGTTTAAATTCATCTTTGAAGATTTACCTCAGAAGCAGAATCGTGTTTCTGTTTCTGAAGATTTAATGAAGCCGAATATCACCTTCAAAGGTATTTCGGATTATGCACAGGAGGGGGTAAAGAATTTGCAATCCAACGTAAATAAATACTTCTCTGTCTTGCCGATTGAGCGAATTGAGTATGACGGTTATAATCAGGCTTCCGAATATCATATTTGTGGAACGACCAGAATGAGTTTAACTGCCGATGAGGGAGTGGTTGACAAATCGCTTGTCCATCACAAATACCGAAATGTTTTGGTTTTAGGAAGCGGAACTTTTCCTACGATTACTCCGGCAAATCCTACTTTAACATTGTCTGCTCTATCATTAATGTCAGCCACTAAATATTTTGGATCATGAACAGAAGAAAATTTATTGGTATATCCATCCTTTCTCTTGTTGGAATCGCCATGGCCAGCATTGCCATCATCTATGACTTTGAAACGTTGGTTTTCAAAATACTACAGCAGGATTTGAAGACCTTAAATATTGATGAAAAGTATTTCAGAAAATTTGCTTCAGATGCTAAAGCATCGAATTACTGGCAACGCATATTATTCGATAAAAAGAAGAAGGCTTTTGTCTTTGCTTTCTACTTTCTCCCTAAAGTTGGGTTTCCTTACGAGTTTAAGTATTTTCAGTTACGGGGAAGAATTGTTGGTGACTTTCTACTGGCAACTGATTTCTTTGTGAATAAGATGGACGAGAAACGAGTGATTAAATATGTTGGACTATATGATCCATATCTTCGTCCTTGCCAGAATCCATTCTCAAATCTTAATTATAATCTGGAGGCTTAACCTTATTCCTGTTTACTATTGGAGATTAGCTTCTCTTTAAAAAGGAGATCAATAACTGCTTTGTCAAAAATCTCAACTCCATTTTGGTTTAAGTGATCAACATCGTAGAAATGAAGGGAATCATCTAGCTGAAGAATTTCATTGAAGTTGTAGTACTCGCCATACGATTTCATCTTTTGATCGAATACCTCATTGTTTGTGTACGATGTATAGAGACCTTTTGTAACAGGAGCCTGTACTAAGATTAGTTGAATCTTATTCTCCTTGATTAGTTGAAGAACCTTCTCAAAGTATTTAAGTTGACGAGCGCTTAGGTCCCATTCTTTTTTGTCGTATTCTACGTTTTTAAAATACTCGATTTCCCGATCAACATAACCACCCGGTATGTAGGTATCTTCAACGTTCGTTTGAGGCTCAACAAATGATGAGTTTTTGTTCAGCAAGCTGCTATATAAACCATAGATCAGAGTGTTGTATACTTTTATATGATTTTGTTCGAAGGCTAGTTTGATAATCGCTCTGTCAATTTTACTGTTCGAGATAATGTCAAGCGTAGACTCAATGCCATCAGATTCAAAGGTAAAAGGATAGGTATCATAGATGATTACTTTCGGATTCAACTGCTTTAGATACCGCTCCAAAAAGATATATGATTGACTAGGGGTTTGTGCACTGGAACCTAGATTGAAAGTTTTGAGTCCTTCTTTCTTAAAGATTCTTGTATCAAAACCCCGATAAGTGTGAGAAGAACCTAGAAAAAGAACGTCAACATCATGTGTATTTTTAACTTCATTAATTCTTGAAAAAAGATGACCATAGGAGCCTACTCTGTAATTCAAATTAATATGGAACATCTCGGGCATAATATCTCCCCAGAATAAAAGTAATAGAAGGTATACCAATCCTGCAAAAGGAATAAACTTTACTACTTCAAGAATAAATTGTTTAACACCTCTCACAATCTTTTTTATTAAAATTGAAAGTATATAAAGGGAGTTTCCTGAGTTTGCATAAACATACCTATTGCAAATAGTATTGCAGAGTAGAAAGCCCACCGAACCGGCCTCTTCCACTTTTGACCAATGTTGGCAAGGGCATATTGTTGTTCGCGACCAAACCATTCCATCATCATAAATAATATTACAAGAATGATAATGACGAATGCCTTTTTCATTTCCGGGAAATGGGGAAGGGTAAAGAATGATTTCGAGAAAATACCAGAGATCATGTCGAATGCATGATGAACGTTGTTGGCACGGAAGAAAATCCAGGCGAATACAGTCAGCGTAAACGTAATGGCAATTGAAGTAAATTCTTTAACGGTTGGTAAATATTTTCCTTTTGCTACAATCTCAAGATTATTTCGATTGGTACTAAAGATAATGGAAGGCATAATGTAAAGGGCATTCAGCAATCCCCAGATTATAAAAGTCCAGTTGGCACCATGCCAAAAGCCACTGACAAGAAATATGATAAACGTATTTCTGATCTTCATCCACATTCCTCCACTGCTTCCACCTAATGGAATATAGAGGTAATCTTTAAACCAGGATGACAACGAAATATGCCAGCGTCTCCAAAACTCCGCTATATCGCGCGAGAAATAAGGAAAGGCAAAATTTCTTAACAAGTCAATTCCGAAAAGCCGGGCTGATCCGAGTGCGATATCAGAGTATCCTGAAAAATCCCCATAAATTTGGAAGGTAAAAAATAGAGCACCTAACAGTAGCGTACTTCCAGAGTATTGATCTGAGTTTCCAAAAATCGCATTAGCGTATTCAGCACAGTTATCAGCGATTACAATTTTTTTGAACAATCCCCACAAGATTTGCCTCAGGCCATCAACTGCTTTCGTATAATCAAATTCTCTTTTCTTTAATATTTGAGGTAAAAGATGTGTGGCTCTTTCAATGGGCCCTGCAACAAGCAGAGGGAAGAAGCTTACAAATACAGAATAGTCAATAAAATTTCGCTCCGGTTTTATGCGGTCTTTATACAGATCGATTACATAGGACAAACCATGAAAAGTATAAAAAGAAATTCCAACCGGAAGTATTACTTGTAGCGAACCGAGATTGGCTTTGAGTCCAAGGAGTGCGAGACCTTCTGCAAAAGACTCAGCAAAGAAATTGTAGTATTTAAAAACTCCGAGGAAGCCAAGGTTTATACCTATGCTTAGCCATAGCCAAAATAATTTCTTTTTCCGATTTTGTGCTTCGTGTATTTTAATACCGGTAGAGTAGTCCAGAAGGGTAGAGAAAATAAGTAAGAACAAAAACCTCCAGTCCCAGCAAGCATAAAAGAAATAGCTTGAGACAAGTAGTAAAATATTTTGAAGTCTTAGATTTCCCTTTGTTGCAAACCAATATAGTAAGAAGACGATCGGTAGGAATAAGGCGAAGTCGAGCGAGTTAAAGAGCATCTTTCTACAACTTTGTTAGTGGTGCATTAAAATTGCAAACGTTATTGTAATGATGAGCATGATGCAATGATGCCAGTGAAGAAAAAAAATTAAGTATTACACTCTCTGCTTACTATACAAAGATAGTTTTTAGTGCTAATTTGGCAAGGATTCGTTTCCTTACTCAATGTATAACGCGAGCATATCAGTATGAACAAGAGATTGATTTGGTTTTTAGGGATATTTATAGTCACCATCGGTCTTGCATATGTAGGCTATAGGAAGATCCTCCTGCCATATTATGTGGCTCGCATAATACTCAATGATGAGACTTCGAAACTTCTACCTAAGCGATATGAGAAACGAATTGTAAAATCGCGCAAAAGAATCAGTTCAAGTATTGATAGTGTATTGGTGATTAGTTACCGTGAAAACATCTCTTTGGAACAGTTGTTGAGGGCTATTGATGAAGTGAAAGAGGAGCAAGTATACAAGTTTTTGGATGAACTCAACACCACGAATATTACCAGCAGCGATCAGGTCTTTGATATTGGAAAAAAGCATTTCAAAGCTGACTTTGATGTTGAATTGTTCAGGGCAGTTTTCCAGGACAAGGCCCCGGTTGACCTAATAAAGAAGGGATTGGCCCTTGCGAATAAGCACAGAGAAGATGATGACTTGTCTCCAGAAATAATACGTTCCGTTGCGAAACAGTTGTTAATTGAAAAAGATAAGAAGTACAATACACTGGATAAAGTCAACGGAAAACTCTAACCACGTAATGGATTCATATTGACCTGGTAAATTTAATTTACTTCTATCAAGAGGACCACACGATTTCACTTTCCTACTCTGCAGTGAATACCCAGATTTCACTGAACGGTCTTTTTATCCTGTATTGATTTCTTACTTTTCTAGCCTCTTCTATATCGTATGATGAGAAAATGTAGACGTAGTACAAATTGTTTTTTGGATTGATCGCTACGGTAACATCTGAGTATCCCTTTAGCATCAGATCTTGAGAGTAACCCATTGCATTCTGCATAACTTTAAAGGCTCCAGCAACAACGTAATGTCCTTTTGCAAGAGCAAAGCTTCGGGGTGGCTTTGATGGAGTTTTAACTGGCTTTGGAACATCCTTCGATAAACCATTATCCGACTGTTGTGCTGATTGATCAGCATCAGCAGGTGTGCTTGCGACAGCCGCACCAGCGGGAGGTGAGGTCTGTTCACTTTGAGTTACCGGATTAGAATCGATAGGCTCTTGTTCTCTTGGTATTTCTGTTGGTTCTTCATTCTTTGCAACATCAATTGGCTCTTCCTTAGTCTTAACAGAATCCTCTTTGACTGCAGTTGGAGCAACAGTTTTTTGCGACTTCTTCGTAATTAGCGTCTGCTCTCTTTTTTTACCAAGTCGGAGAGAGAGTTGCAGTTCGTGAGAGCTGGTTGAAGTAAATTCTTTGTTTACTGGAGGAAGTTCATAGCTATATCCAAATTTAAAAAGTTGCTTAATGTCAAGACCTAAGAAAAACCCCATGCCAAGGGTTTGATGGTAAGATCCACCTATCCAGAATTTATCCTTTATATAAACAACTGAAGCGGCTTCCCAGGAGTTTTGCTTATCTGCTCTTTCGCGATAGAGAAAGTATGGCTCTATTGCAATTCCGCTGGAGCCGATTGGGAATTTATATCCAATAGAATATAATCTATTATTAAGGGAGGATACTTTTACATTGTCAAATGACTGTGAACTAAAGCGATTACCGTCAAACAATTGAGTAAAAGCAAAGCCCAGGCGAAAACCTCTGTTGGTATAGAGGGCTCCAAAGTTTCCATCTACATAAAAATTATTTTGTGAAGCATTTATAATATCGGGATCATTTGGATCATACTCGCCTTCCTTCAGATGGAGATCATTCATTCCAACACCACCGGACAAACCAAAACGAAGTGTTTGAGTTGAGGTAAGGGGAAGAGCATAAGCAAACGTTCCTAAGACTGACGTGTTGCGAAGTGCTACAACTTCATCAGAGATTATATTGAGGCCCAAGGAAACTCTTTTCTTTGTTGGGTATTGAAAGCTAATGCCCATAGTAGTAGGTGCATCATTTATATTAATCCATTGTCTGCGATACGAAACGTAGAGTTCTGTTGAGCCGTTGATTCCAGCATAGGCTGGGTTGGAAAGATAAGGATTGAAATAGAATTGCCTGAAAGGAGATGCGCTCTGTCCGAAACAAACAGCAGCAATAAATCCAAAGAAAAAAGTGAGTAGAGATTTTTTCATTCTTTCAATTTTTAGCGAACAATCCGCACCCCTCCTGAAGTTTGTTGACCGTCTCCGCATTTGATAATAAAATAATAAGCTTCAGCCTCTAGCGGAACACCATTCGATGTACCATCCCAGCTGTTGTCATATGAAGTCATTCCAAAAACCTTTTTACCAAAGTGATTAAAAATAGTGAGTTCGCATCCGTCAAAAATGGCTGTATTTGTCCAGGTCCAGGTATCATTACCATTTTTTCCATTGGGTGTGAATACCTTTGGAAAGACCACATTTTCAATTTGAAAGGGCATCAGAGTTATTGTTACCTGTGCGGTTGAACTTTCATTGTTATTATCCGTCACGGTTAATTCAAATACATAAACACCTTCAATAAGATCGCTTACAATCGGATTAGGGATAGTAGCATCAGAAATTGATGCTGTGCCTGGACCAGAAATTTGAACCCATGAATAAGATGCGATAGTGCCATCCGGGTCAGTTCCTGATCCCTGAAGTTGAATCGAATTCACAGGCAATACAAGTGTAGAATCTGATCCGACCTCTGCAACCGGAGGAAGGTTAGGTTGGGTTATCACATCAATTTGAACCTGATCCGTATCAGTAGCGCCAGCATTGTCCGTTACCGTTAATTCAAATACATATGCACCTTCAATAAGATCACTAACTAATGGATCTGAGGCAGTGTTATCAGAAATAGTCGATGAACTTGGTCCTGAAATCTGAACCCATGCAAAAGAAACAATACTACCATCAGTGTCTGTCGCTGATCCCTGAAGTTGAATTGAATTTACCGGTAATATTAGCGGAGAATCTGGACCAGCAGAAGCAACGGGTGGTAGGTTAATGGTAGCAGTCCTTACGTCAATTTGCACATCATCAAAGTTTGTATCGCCATTATTATCCGTAACCGTTAGACGAAAAACGTAACTTCCTAACGCAAGACCGCTTACCATAAGAGTCGGTTGATTCAGTGCAGAGGTTGTAGCAGAAGCGCCTGAAATTTGTGTCCAGTTATATTGGGTGATGGTTCCATCCGGATCGGATCCGCCACCCGTCAGCAGAGTATCAGAATCAGGCAGCACCACTTCAATAGGATCGCCTGCAAATGCTGTTGGGGATAAGTTACTGGAAACGTTCACTGTAATTTCATCAGAGTCTGATGCGCCCTTGTTATCAGTTATTAAGAGACTAAAGATATATGTTCCAGCAACCAGATTCGAAACAGAAGGAGTGAGAGAATTTCCATTGGTAATGGTTGATGTATTCGGGCCAGACGTCTGGCTCCAGACTGTAGTTGCAATCGTTCCATCACTATCGGTAGCAGTACCGACTAAAGAAGTTGTATTTGGTGGAGCAATTACTGACTTATCTGTTCCCGCATCTGCAACTGGAGGATTGTTATTCGGAAGTGGGTCAACGATAACCTGAACCTCGTCAAATCCTGTTGCAGCGTCATCGTCTGTTACGGTTAATTTGAAAATATAAACTCCTACGACAAGTCCGCTGGGTGTTAACACGGCAGATGTTGCTCCACCTAAGGTGGCAGTGGAAGGCCCGGAAGTTTGTGTCCAGGCATAACCACTAATGGTTCCGTCAGTATCTGTTCCGGATCCTGTTATTGTGGTGGAGCTTGTTGGAAGTGTAATGGTAATGTCGTTTCCGGCAAGCGCTTTAGGAGGAGTATTTGGCGGTTCTGGATTAACCCGCACGTTGACTTCATCAAATCCTTGCACACCTGAATTATCGGTTACAGTTAATCTGAAAATATACGTTCCTTCTATCAGTGTTGAAGCAGATAATGTCGGAGTGGCTTGACCAGTTAGTGCAGCAGTGGTCGGTCCGCTGGTTTGCGTCCAGGCCAACGTTGCAATGGTTCCATCAGGGTCAGTTCCTGATCCTGTAAAGGTTGTCGAACTGGCCGGAAGAGTTATAATCTTATTCAGACCAGCATCAGCAGTAGGAGGTTGGTTCGCTGGTACGGGCTGAACTCTGATATTGATTTCATCAAAACCTGTTGATCCCTTATCATCCGTTACCGTTAATCTAAATACATAAATTCCGACTACTAAAGCACTCAGATTTACACTAGGTTGTGTTACGCTGGATGTTGTGGCTGTTGAAGGACCACTGATTTGTGACCAATTGTAACCAGCAATCGTTCCATCCGTGTCAGTACCTGAGCCTGTTAATGTTGTTGTTGTGGTGGGTAATGTAATTACTATATTACCTCCGGCATTTGCCAATGGAGGTAAATTGAAAGGAATTGGTTTAACCGTAACGGCAACCTCATCAAATGTAGACACGGTCTTGTTATCGGTAACTACTAAACGGAAGACATAAATTCCTTCAACAAGATTTTGGGCTTGGGTACTGGCACTGGAGCTAGCTGAAAAAGTTGCAATAGAAGGGCCGTTAACTTGCAGCCATTGGTACTGCGTGATGGTACCATCGCTATCTGTTCCCGTTCCGCTAAGTGTTACAAGGTTAACCGGTAAAGTTATTTGTTGATCACTTCCCGCATTAGCCACAGGAGGAATATTGGCGGGCTGTGGATTCACTTTCACCTTCACATCTTTTTGACCGATTGCACCGAGATTATCCGTTACTGCAAGACGAAAAACATATGAACCAGCAATCAATCCACTATAGGTTATTGATGGTTGAGTAACAGAAGTTGAAGTAGGTGTATTCGGACCACTGACGCGAGACCACTTATAGGAAGCAATCGTTCCATCAGAATCTGTTCCTGAACCTGTAATTGAAACTGAGTTAGTAGGTAATGTTATTTCAAGATCAGGCCCGACACTCGCAATGGGAGGGGCATTTGGTGGAACAGGGTTTACCAGAACGGTTACCTGATCCGTATCAACAACGCCATCATCATCAGTAACACGAAGGCTAAACGTATAGATGCCCTGAACAAGTCCTGATGCTGTCACTTGCGAAGTAAGGGGGGTATCAAATGTTGCTGTGTTTGGACCGCTAATCTGTTCCCAGACGTAGGAACTAATAGTGCCATCAGAATCGGAACCACTTCCTATAATTAAAACGGAGTTAACGGGTAGTGTAATTGTTTTGTCTGTTCCGGCATTAGCAACGGGTGGTTGATTTAATGCATCAACAAATATCTTTACCTCGTCAGTAGAACTGGCACCACGGTTATCAGTAACAACAAGTTCAAAAACATAAATTCCGATAACCAGATTGGTAAGGTTAAGGGTAGGTTGATCCAGTGCACTCGAATTTCCCGAACCTGGTCCACTAATAAAATTCCACAAATAAGAAGTTATGGTTCCATCAGAGTCCGTTCCTGATCCGTTAAGAGTAGCCGAATTAGTAGGAAGTGTAAGATTTTTATCGGTTCCTGCGTTAGCCACTGGAGGTTGATTAGGTGGCTCTGGGGCAACTGTAACATTTACCTGGTCTGTTGATTTTGCTCCATCATCATCGGTCACTGTTAACGAAAAAGTGTAAATACCATTTGTCAGATTACTCATTGTGGCCGCGGCCAAAGCTGCGCCTGTAATTGTTGCTGCAGACGGTCCACTTACCTGTTCCCATAGATACGATGAAATTGTACCATCTGAATCAGTACCACTTCCTGTAAAGGAAACTGAACTTGTAGGTAGTGTTATATTCTTATCACCACCAGCAACGGCTGTTGGTGGAATATTAGCTGCAGGGAACACAGTAATGATAACCAGATCAGAACCTGTCGCTCCTTTGTTATCGGTTACTTTAAATTCGAAAGTATAAACACCTTCTATTAAGTTATTAATCTGGGTGCTGGTTTGCGTTGGAGTTGTTAACGTTGACGCAGAAGGTCCACTTTGTTGAATCCAGCTAAAGGAAGCGATGGTTCCATCACTATCGGTACCTATACCTGTTACAGTAACCGTGTTTGCTGGAAGTGTAATATTTTTATCCACCCCTGCATTGGCGGTAGGAGGTTGGTTAGGTGGAATAGGAAATACAAAAACCGTTACCTGATCAGAGCCTTGAACTCCTTTATCGTCAGTTACAGTCAGGGTAAATACATAGCTTCCTTCAATAAGGCCATTTAATGCTGTTGCTGCGGAAGCAGGGCTATTAATTGTTGCAGTATTCGGTCCACTTGTTTGTACCCATGCGTAACTCGCTATGCTACCATCTGAATCAGTTCCGGATCCAGTTACAGTTGTCGTGTTAATTGGAAGGGTGATGGTTTTGTCAGTTCCAGCATTTGCGGTAGGTGGATTGTTGGGAGGTAATGGAAGTACCGTTACGGTTACTTGGTCAACACCTGTACTTCCCTTATTATCGGTAACCGTAAGTGTGAATACATATACACCTTGAACAAGAGCTGTAATGGAGGTGCTCCCAGCATTTGGCGGAGTAATAGTGGCGGTTGATGGGCCACTGCTTTGTGTCCATGCATAGGATGCCACTGAGCCATCTGAATCTGTCCCTGATCCGACAATAGATACTGAGCTTGTTGGAAGGGTAATGCTTTTATCAGAACCCGCATTTGCTGTTGGAGGATTGTTAGGTGGCAGCGCTAAAACAGTCACAACCACTTGGTCAGTGCCTATCAGTCCTGTATTATCTGTTACGGTAAGTGTAAAAGAGTATGAGCCAACAATCAGTCCGCTGGCCGTCAGATTCTGCGTATTCGCTCCCGCCAGTGTTGCTGTGTTAGGGCCACTGGTTTGCGTCCAAGCGTAACTTGCAATGGTTCCGTCACTGTCAGTTCCGCTTCCTGAAAACACAACAGAACTGGCTGGCTCTGTAATGGATTTATCAACACCCGCATTTGCCGTTGGAGGAACAGGAGCGGGTGCTGGAAGTACTTGCACGGTTACTAAATCTGCCGTTGATAATCCGGAATTATCCGTTGCACTCAAGCTAAAAACATAGGTACCTTGAATTAGTCCCGTTATGTTAGTGGTAAGTGCTGAGGATGAAACAATGGTAGCAGTGTTAGGCCCGCTGGATTGTGTCCAGATCTTTGTGGCAATTGTTCCGTCCGCGTCTGTTGCTGTACCCGTCAGCGAAACAGTGCTTATGGGCAATGTAATCGTCTTATCGACACCTGCGCTAACAGTAGGGGGTTTCGGAGTAATAACACCTCGCTTGTAGGTTAAGAACCATTCGTAAATATTTGGATTATAGTATGTATGGGTTGGTGAATAAGTCTTATCCCACGTACTACCCCCGTGTGTGCCACCTGCAACCAGCGTGAATATAGGAACAGGGTTGGCTGCAACAGAGTTCATACCATTTATGGGCCTCTTTCCCTCAGAGGGAGGAACAGTTGTGTCTTTATCTCCATGAAGTGACCAGACTGCAATCTTATAGGAAGCCGTAATTTTGGCTAAGTTATAATCTCCCTTGCATGAAATGGGTGACATTGCAGCAAAGAAGTTTGGATTATTATTAACATCATAAGAAGTATCCCATGTGCCATCTCCACCCATACTTAAACCAGTGAGGTATACTCGGTCTGGGTCTATCCGGTAGGTAGCAAGCGCAAATTTCACAAATGGAATTACGTCACCTTGCCATCCCCATCGATCTGTTGTTTGTTGGGGAGATAAAACTATGAAGCATTCATTTACGCCATTCACAACGAAGCACATAGTAGCTCCATTTTTAATAAACTTAGGAGTTCCTCCTGCAGCTACTCGCATAATTTGAGAAGCTGTTCCATCACCTCGTTCGCCAGAACCGTGAAGGAAGATGATCGTTGGATAAAGATCGGTAGTAGATGCATATCCTGGAGGAAGATATTCCAGATATCCTCTGCCTCCAGGGGTTACCCTGGGAGTCTGTTGTCCGTAAGTATGAAAAGTGAATAATGAAAATGAGGCTGCAAGGAGAACAATCAGCGCTATGTTTTGAGAAAGAGTTTTAAGCTGCTTTTTCATAACTGATTAGGTTTGGGTTTTTTGTCAACATACTTAATGAAACGCAGTTACCCACCAGGTTTAAACATGCTGGGGAAAAGTCAATAGTCAATAAGCCTGGTTTTGAATGAATAAAAGAAGTTGAATACTTCCTTCGAATTCTATTAACGATTAGGCTAATGGGTAACATTAAAACGGTTTTGAGAACTGATCCTAAAAACAATACACTCCCGCATAGGAGAAGATATACCTTTCCAACAGGTCCGAGAAAAGTAATCGACTTAGGCAAAGGCGGCATTGTCACAGGATAAAGGATTATAAATGTACTAAAATAAATCCTTTTAGACTTTATAAGGTCACCCCATTTAACTGTGATTCCTGTTAATTCTCCGAGAAATTATTGGTTTACCACCCCTCTGGCATGTTCTTTTTAATCTCGATGTTACTGAATTCCTGACCTTTTCGAGCTCCTACCACTTTTGCCCAGTCCGCCATCTTATTGATCCCGTGATCCAAACTCACTGCTTCTGAAAGTCCAAAAATCCGATGTGCTTTTGAGTGGTCTGAATACGCATGCATCACTTCTTTGCGGGCCTGTAAATACTTAACAATAGGTTCAACACCAAGATTCTTACTAACAACCTGAACCAACTCGTTAATTGTATAGGGCTTATCAGCACCGATGTTGAAAACCTGGTTAGAGGCCGCTGGAATATTTACCGAATTCGCTATTGGAATAGCAACATCATCAATATAACTAAAGGCTCTGGTTTGAGTACCATCGCCAAAAATTGTCATTGGCTTTTTTTGCATGATTTGATTCATGAATATTCCAATCACGTTTCTGTATCGATCTCCAATGTTTTGATTTTCACCGTAAACGTTATGGGGTCTAAAGATTACATAGTTCAGACCAAACATTTCATGAGCAGCCTTGAGATCAAGTTCTACTGCATACTTTGAAACACCATATGGATCTTCAGGCACAGGTACCATGTCTTCGGTCATTGGTAATTGACCTGGACCATATACCGCAATGGAAGAAGTGAATACAAAACACTTACACTCATGCTTAACCGCTTCATTAATCAGATTAATACTCCCAATGAGGTTGGTGTTATAATTGAATCTCCTGATAAAATGGGATAATCCCTCTGCTGCGTAGGCGGCAAGGTGATAGACGTAGTCAAATTTATATTGATCAAATAATTTAGAGATGAGTACATGATCAGTAACCGAACCATTTATAAAAGTTGCACCTGCCGGGATGTGATCTTCAAATCCACCACTGAGATCATCTAACACAATTACATTGTGTCCTAATGCAAGGCAATGTTTCACAACGTGAGAGCCTATAAAGCCGGCACCTCCGGTAACTAAAGAGTTGGGTTTGTTCATTATCGATTTGTTTGTGGTATGCTGAATATTTTTTTTGACTGTGGGAAAATTAACTTAGTGACGCGACTGAAGTTGTTCGCAAATTCCATGAGATTCCTCTGAAAAAGTTTTTAAGATGTTCAAACTGTCCTTTCATTAAATACTTTAAAATAGTTTTCGGAGTAACTGCAAATGTGAAGAAAAACAAGAAGAAAGCCAATTGAATAGTTGTTGAATTTCTCCGCATGAACAACACTCTGTTTCGATTGTGATAGTATGCTTTAATAGCACTTTCCTTTCCCATTGTAATGGATTCTTTATGGTAGATCAGCGCAGTAGGTTGATAGTAGATATTATATCCAGCTCTTTTTATGCGGGCAGACCAGTCTAGCTCTTCGTAATAGATAAAGAAAATATCAGCAAGAGATCCAGCTTTTTCAACAACTTCTCTTTTTAAAAGCATGGCCGCTCCATGTGCATAAGCTGTGTATCCTGGTGTATTGTATTGACCGGTGTCTTCTTCTTTATCGCCAATCGATTTGTTTCTTCCCGTGAAGGGATTGATTTCAGTAAAGCCCGCATACTGTAATATGGTGGGATCACTAAAGTAATGTATCTTAGGACTAACCACTCCAACCGTTTTATCCGAATCAAATGGCTCAAGTAATCGTTCGAGTAAATCTTCTGTTACTTCTGTGTCATTGTTAACAACAAAATAGTAATCTCCCTTAGCGGCTTTTATACCGACATTATTTCCGCCTGTGAAACCGAGATTTTCCTTGTTTACAATAAGCTTAACATCAGGGTAATTTTGTGTGATGATTGCAGTCGGATTCTCTTTCGAGGCATTGTCAACCAAAATGATTTCATAATTTTTATACGTGAGTTTTTTAGTTGATTCGATAAACTCACAGGTAACCTTGATCTGATTGTAATTCAGAATGATCATTGAAATCAAGGGGTTCGAAGTTCTGGTCATTGTTTTGGTTGATAGGTGGTGTCAATTTCAGTGCTCTTATGCTCAGTGTGAATAAAACTCTTGTTTGCATTCTTCGATTGAAAGATTGCTTGAATAGTTTTTACAATTACGGTCGGCAATAGAAGGATAGCTTGGAATAAATTCTTGGAGTAATAAACTCTTGGAATAGCGATAAACAGGGCCAACACATAAAGGAAGGTAACAGACCACCAACGGGCAATAATATTGAGTTGAGGATATAGTACCGTCATGATTGTGGAAAAGCAGAAGAGCAGAAACAAGCTGTTAATTCGCGAAGGAAAAAAATTATGAAGAACAGCAATGTTGAAGTAATTGATGTTTCCTTTAAAGAGCAATTTGATTCCTTTGGAAAAATGATCTCGTAACATTTGATATTGTCCCGCGATCCATCTTCTCCTCTGGTTTTTGTAAGCCTCAGGAGAATCTACCTTTTCATCAAATACGAGTGTTCCCTTACGGTAATAGATTTTATAACCCCTTTCTACCAAAGCAATTTGTAAAGCTTTGTCCTCAACTGGAGAATCAATAAGTGAAAGTTCGTGTTGCAATACTTGAAATGGAAAAGCCATTCCCGATCCAATCAATGCAGATGAAAGACCTAATGCATTTGATCCTTGTCTGAATAAATGATTATTAATAGCCTCACTAATTCCATCCAATAATGCCATTGGACTTCCAGTATTTTTAGCAACTCGTTGGCATTGAATAATAGGATACCCTTGGTTGAACAGATCATTTACATCTTCAAGAAAATTCGACACTGGAATGTTATCAGCATCCAGCACCACAGCAATATCATACTGCTTTGAAAGATGAGACATTGCGTAGTTAAGGGATTTGCTTTTGGTGCTTTTTTCAAAGCTCACCGGTATGATGATAGCTTCCGTTTTGGAAAGAAGAGAAATTGTATCCTCTTTTAATGAATCAGCGATGATGATGATATCGAATAATTCTTTTGGATACTTTAAGGTAAGTAAATTATGAGTAGTGCTGAGAACTACACCGTCTTCCTTATAGCAAGGAACTAAAACAGCGATTCGACTATAGACGTTCGACTTTTTAACTTGTAACCTTTTGTAAAATAAGCCCGCAACTGAAAGAACTAAAACGTAAGCAGTGTTTAAAAGGAAAAAACCGAACAGAAAATTCTCTAACATCCCAAAATCTTAACCTTCGACTTTATTAAACTTTTTCCTTCTGCAGTAGTGCAGGGAAAGTACCTATAAGAATTTTCATATCTAACCAGAAAGAGTTCTTCATGGCATATTCCATGTCTAAAGCAATTCTCTCTTCAGGCGACATATCTTCCTTACCTCGTTTGGTTACTTGCCATAATCCTGTAATTCCCGCAGGAGCTAAAAATCTCCAAGCGATTTGATCTTTAGTAAGTTTTTCAGCTTCATATAAAGGTAAAGGTCTGTTGCCGACTAAGGACATGTCACCTTTTAACACATTTATTAACTGCGGTATTTCATCCAAACTTGTACTGCGTAAGAAATTTCCAATCCTCGTCACACGAGGATCATTCTTGATTTTGAAGAAGACTCCGTTAGCAGAATTCTCTGAGTATTGATTTAAATGTTCCAGCTTCTTTAATTCTTCAGCTGCTCCAACTCTCATCGAACGGAATTTATAGAAATCAAAAATCTTGTATCCTGCACCGGCACGTTTCGAGATGTAGAATATTGGACCTTTCGATTCCAGCTTGATTAAGATGGCAATAATAATTAAGAGAGGAGATATGCAGAGCAAACCAAAGGCAGAAAGAATTATATCAAATGCTCGCTTCGATGCCCAAAGTTTTATTTTAGGTATTTCTTCATGAGCTTGAACGGAAATGTATGGTTTATTACCGCGTTGATTCTTGTAGTCTTTTAATTTCTTAATAAACTCAACTCTCTTCAAAAAGGAATAGGTAATCTCTCCGTGATGATATTCGTCAGCTCCAAACTTTAGAGCAAGATCTTTTGCTGATTGTTCAAAATTTGAGGAATAGATAATAAAAGGAATCGCTTTTTCCTTCGCCAGGTTTTTTAACGATGTCGCGTTGTCAGAAAGATTGAGTGAATTAATTAAAACAGCATCAACTAATTGTTCAGTCTTTATGTGTTGAAGCGCACCATTAATATCGACACTGGTAAAATAGATTGTTTCTTGAATATTGTCATGATCAGGAACATGATCAAACGAATCAATACGCAATAAGTGTTTGGTAAAGAGGGGCACACTTGCTTTGGTTTGGGGAACCAAAGATAATGGAGATTCTTGAATAGGAATATGTAGAGCTATATCCATATCAGTTTACAAATACATTTTGACCCTTAAAGGACAATGCACGATCCACTTCAGCCACTAACGACTGAGGCTCAAATGGCTTAACCAGGTAAGTGAATGCTCCCAAGTCAAGACATTGCTTCCGTTTGCTTGCATCTTCATAACCCGAAAGAATTACGACAGGGATGCTTTTGAATAAACCACTTGAACTTAAATTCTCAAGCAGTTCAATCCCATCAAGCGATGGCATCTTTAAATCCGAGATAATTAAATCAGGGATGTTTCCGTCTGAAAGCCAAGACCAGGCTTCCATACCATTATTCATGATAATGACTTTATACTTTTTCTGAAGAATCTTCTCCAAAAGCCAGCACAAAGGCACATCGTCTTCGATGACCAATACCTTTTTCATGGTACTAAATTTAAATACCCTTTAAAAAATGCTGCTTTAAAGATCGGGATAGATTAAGGCGGGATCTTTAAAGCCAACTAAAATAGACAATCAAATCTATATAAAAAAAATGATACAGATGTAACCTTTCAACTGAAAATTATTGATCATGCTTGTTGATCAGTTGAGAAAACGGTTAATAATCAAGTTGAAGTATGATTAACGATTATTTTGTTGATGTACTGTTACAGTTGATTTTCAATGAATTCAATCGTTTTAATCCTGTTTATTTTACCTGTTTCAGTAACAACAAATTCCTTTTTGAAGACTATTTCTTTAGGTATTTCATAAACCGATAAAGTGTGTTTGAACATTGAAATAATTTTTTCGATGGTAGTGTTTTCCAACCTTTCACCTTCAATAACCAGTAGAATTTTTTGCCCAAGTCTCTGGTCAGAGACTCCTGCAATGAAAAAGGAGCGACTAACTCCGGCATCCTGGAAGATTTTTTCAATCGCAAGTTCAATGTTTTCAGGAGAAACCTTTACGCCACCTGAGTTTATAACATTATCGTATCGGCCAATCCATTTAAAATCTTTAGGTGAAATTATTTCTGCAATATCATTCGTATGTATCACCTCTTTTAGATAAGGGGCTTTTATAATCAAACAATTTCGATCATCTAATTTGATTTCAACTCCCGATAAAGTTTGAAAAAATTCGGATGAACTGGGCCCGTTCAATTTTTGTAAAGCAATGTGAGAAACGGTTTCGGTCATTCCATAAGTCGCGTAGAATTGACATCTGAATAATTTAAGTTTTTCGCGTGTACCACTATCC
>JBDTTT010000059.1:0-32256 GCA_039930485.1 Chryseolinea sp. | reverse complement strand
AACTCAAAAAGCGCGGCTGGACATTAGGGCCTCAGCGTAAAGACGAATATGTTATACGGTTGAACAAAATTATTCGGAAAGGAGGCAGTCGTGAGGAGCAGTTGTTGGAGAAATTATTGATGAATGCTTTGATCGAAGCGAGGAGCTGTGAGCGCTTTAAAATGTTGTGGAAGAATATTCCGGATGAATCCCTCTCGATGTTTTATTATGAACTCATGGTATCGGAAGCAGGCCACTATAAAAACTTTATTCAGCTCGCGAAACTCTATAAACCAGAGGAAATTGTGATGAAACGTTGGAGCGAATTTCTAGAGGAGGAAGCAAAAATTATGAAGGAGTTGGAGTGGCGAGACGATCGAATGCATTAACGTTTTGTTGAGTTTTTGAAAAGTCAAGGAAGAAACTTCGCAGCAAGACCATATTCTTATTTTAAAACCATCGTTATTGGTTTATAGCTCATATCGGGAATACCAATCAATCCATATGCAATTTCGCCATCTTTAATTTCTCTATTAATCAGATTACCACTCATCAGTTCAGCTTTAAATTGTTTATTGGCTGACCCTGCAACTACCATATTACCAATGGTAATTGGAATTCCTATTGGGTATGTAGCAGTAGTTGTTTGAAGACCCGTACTGGGATCGGTTTGGTATGTGCTGAAAGTAATTAAAGAATATAAAAGGTAAAGACCCAGTCGTTGTCGTAAGTCTTTGTGCACCATAGCTGGTTCCATTGGATAAATAGGATTATCACCGGAATACAGCGTAAAATTTTCACCTAATTTTAATGACTTGCCTGTATTGTTGGCGATTTCAACGGCAACAACGTGAACCATTTTTCTTGGCTCACGCTTAGCGTAACGTTTGTTTCCTTTAAAACTGAGCACACCATATCGGTACGCGAAGCTAAAGTTTTGACCTTCCCGGGCATCATACTGCAAGGTGCTCGGTACAATGGGTTTATAGGTAGCGGCACATCCAGACAACGCAACGATTGCCATAGCTACCAAAATGACTCTTAGCATATAATAGTTATTAACGTTATGGCTACAATGATATTGATTCATTCCATCAATTACAACAAAATGTAAAAACCAGACCGGGCTCAGTCCCCCTTCATTGGTTGCTTGCCAAGTCTTAAGATGGGCAAAGATTTTTGTGAGAGGCCGGCCAAATTGTAAGCGTGATTCATGTCTTTCATTCAATAGTGCCTCTCGCCTCAGGAGTGCTGCTGCAGGTATGTACTCATCTCACTTTGTATACGTTGATACTTACACTTATCTTGGATCACAGCAATATTAAACGAAGAGTTATATTGCTATCCGCTACTGTCGTTGAAAGCCATTGGTCTGCAACAGGAGAAGAACTTAATAAAATGCTGACATTTTTCTTATGGATAAATACAAGTACCTGCACCGATGGATGATCATCCCCATGGTCTTCATGCAGTTTGGTATCTTCAATGATTACTGGGGTGATTTTTCCGACAACGCCTGGGCGGTTCATATCCATTATTGGACTGGCACAATCTGGTATCTCTATTTAATTATTCAACCTTATTATGCTACTCATGGTAAACTAGATAGACACAGAACCAATGGCATCATTGGAATATTTCTGGCCGGTGGCGTTTGCCTCACCGCATTGGGCATGATGAATCGGGATTTAGCAAATGCTCACAATGCCCTGACCAACCCAGATCGGTTTGGCCCCTTTCAGCCCTGGTTTTTCTATGGTGTTACCGTTGTAGAAATTGTCATGATGACTGCATTCGCCCTAGCAGTGATGCAAAGCATCATCCATCGAAAGAAAATAGAAGACCATGCATGGTGGCTTATATCAACGGTATTTATCATTATGATGCCGGCATTGGGTCGGGGAATACAAAATGTATATGTTGGCGTGCATAGCAAAGACTGGCCAAACGTTGACATTGTTATTCCTATTTATTACACCCAGGTATTAATCATGGGTATGCTGCTCTTTGCTGCCTGGAAATATAATAAATTCAAACACGCTGGTACGTATCTGGCGTTGGGAGTGAATATTTTTATATTTTTATTGGAACCAATCGGTAAATCGAAAGCGGTGCAAATGTTCTTAGAAGCTATCATAAAAGCATAAAATAGGATTCATTGGATTGAGTGATATAACAAACGAGGAAACACTGAACTCAAAGGCAACAAAAATTACAATCGGCATTAACCTGTTAGGCGTACTCATTGCGGTATGGATGGTGGCCTATCCTGAACCTTATTGGTTAGCAACGACAAGTGGAATGTTGTTTCCCCTGCTATACATGGTCATAGTCGTTTTGTACAAAGGTCTGATCCGATTTAATACGAGCAGTTTTGCATTTATAGCCTGTAGTTTAGTTTTAATGATTAGGGCAGTAAAAGATTTTGAAATTCTGGATTACGAGCGTTTATGGATATCGGTATCTCTGCTAACCATTTTTTTGATGGCGAGCTTAATTACATTATCCTCTGAATTCAGTTTTAAAACAAAAGGTGGCCTGGTAATTATTCTCTCTTCACTTTTTATTTTTCTTTATAGCTTCGGCTTGTATACCCTTTCAAACTGTTTATTTGATCAGTCCAAAGCTCGAACGTTTACAACAAGCATTGCTAATAAACAGATAACTAACGGTACGAAGAGTACGACTTATCATTTGTATCTAAATGCATGGGGATCAAAGGAAGGAAAGGATCATGTTACCGTCACTGCAGATCAATACGATACCTCAACTATTGGAGACAATGTTGATATTGAACTAAAGTCCGGTTGGTTAGGCACACCCTGGTATTCGATCTCCATTCAATAGTATGTGAACGTTGTCATCCACGTATCCTACCTAGGAAACAGCGCGCAAACTTCATAGCCTAAGGAACATGATGGACAACATTAGTGGCTGATACCTCAATGCTTACTTTTCTCACAAACAAAATACTATCTTCATTATAGTTTTCCCAACCCACGAAACGTTATGTAAAAATCATCACACACCAATACTAATTTCAAATGGCTGAAAAGAAATCAAAACTTGCTGAAATAAAAACAAAGCCAACCGCTGCAAGTGTAGAGGACTTTATTAATGCTTTGAAGGATGAACAAAAGCGCAAAGACAGTTTTATGCTCTTAGAGATGATGAAAAAGGCAACAGGAGAGGGACCCGTATTATGGAGCAGCTCCGTCATTGGTTTTGGCATTAAAAGATATAAAAGTCCTACTACGGGTAGGGAAGTGGATTGGCTCCGGATAGGCTTCTCTCCCCGTAAAGCGAATCTGTCGTTATACGTAAGCGTTGGCATTAAAGAACATGCCGCTGCTCTTAAAAAGCTTGGCAAGCATAAGACTGGTGTGGGTTGCCTCTACATAAATAAGTTGGAGGAGATTGACCTGAATGTTCTAAAGGAAATCATAGAGACATCGTTAAATCAAAAATAGAGTTATTTCCAATCTCATTCCATAGGGACCGATATTTGCTGAGAAAGAAATAGGTGAGTCTTTTATCCCCACCTGTCCCCTTAAATTCCTGCTGAGCCATTGCATATCTGTGTTTTTAGCAGATGAGGGACATGTTTAATGCGGTGTGGTATTTGGCTGGGTGAAAGGAAGAGTTCAGATCATTCAGTTAATGGCTTTATGAATGGTTCAATTTATAACCTTAAAACAAAATACCATGAAAAATCAAATTAATGAGAAGGACAGTAAAACAGTCAATGCAATTCCGGAAGGATTTCATACTATCACCCCATTCATTATTGTCGAAAGGGCAAGCGAGTTGATTGAGTTTATTGAACAAGCATTTGAAGGTGAAACAACTTCCATTATGAAAACGGAGGATGATAAGATTATGCATGCCACTGTGCGTATAGGAGATTCACAACTCATGATTACGGATGCAACAGAACAATATAAAGCGGGAACATGTAAGTTGTATTTGTATGTGGAAGGTGTTGACGCATTTTACAAGAATGCTATCAATGCAGGTGGTACTTCGTTACGCGAACCCACAGATGAATTTTATGGTGATCGTTCGTCCGGTGTAAAAGATGCCTGGGGTAATGAATGGTGGATCGCTACACACATGGAAGACGTAGATCCACAAGAAATGAAAAAACGTCAGAAAGAATTCACAGGTGGGGTAGAAGCGTAGAGCACTGTTGCACACATAGTTAAGAAAAGCCGCCATACTAGCGGCTTTTCTTTTGTCAGGTTAAATCTTCAATCTGATTGCCGAATTCTTGAGGCAGAATACGTCTGTCTAAGCTTCAATTGGTGTTACCCTTCCAAATCACTATAGGTATATTGGATTAAAACAATATTGGTAGTCCTTATTGAGCCGTCTAACGCCATAGTAAGGAATACATGGTATATGCTAGTGTAAATGACTTACCTTACGTCACCTGCAAGCAGCCCAATGGATCCGTTTGCGCTAATCGTTGAAATAAATGTCATTTTCGGAATTGTGTAATACTTAAGCCTATCAAGTTGCCTACCTTAAGTTCTTTCAAAATCCGGATGTAAGGATTCGTAAAATCGGATTGATAGTGAAGATCGGAGAGGGTAAAGAAAAATCAAGATGAGCGTGACCATAACGAAAGAGGATTTCGCCTTTCAAAATGAAGAAAGAGAGAAACGTGCAGCAGAACTAATCGTTGTAAACAAAGAGCTGAACTTTCAAAACGAGGAGCGGGAAAAACGAGCGGCTGAGTTATTCATTGCCAACAAAGAACTAGTTATTCAAAATTCAGAAAAGAAAAAAAGAGCCGAAGAAGTAATCATTGCCAACAAAGAACTGGTCTTTCAAAACGAAGAGAAAGAAAAACGGGCCGCTGAGTTAATTGTTGCCAACAAAGAACTGGTTATTCAAAATTCAGAAAAGAAAAAAAGAGCCGAAGAAGTAATCATCGCCAACAAAGAACTGGCCTTTCAAAACGAAGAGAAAGAAAAGCGGGCCGCAGAGTTAATTGTTGCGAACAAAGAACTGGTTATTCAAAATGCAGAAAAAGAAAAAAGAGCCGCAGAGTTAATCATTGCCAACAAAGAACTGGCCTTTCAAAACGAAGAGAAAGAAAAGCGGGCAGCTGAGTTAATTGTAGCCAACCAGGAGCTTGTTATTCAAAACGAAGAAAAAGAAAAAAGAGCTGCTGAGTTAATTATAGCGAATAACGAACTTGCTTTTCAAAATGAAGAAAAAGAAAAGCGAGCTGCAGAGTTGATGGTTGCCAATAAGGAACTGGAACAATTTTCTTACATCGCTTCACATGATCTTCAGGAACCCCTTCGTACCGTATCGAATTATATGCAGCTATTCGAAGAGGATTACCTGGATCAATTGGATGATCCGGCTCGTCAATATTTGGGGTCCGTTAACAATGCCATAAAAAGAATGAGCGTACTCGTTAAATCGCTATTGGACTTCTCGCGATTGGGTCATAGTTCAAAACTGGATTTCGTTGACATTAGAAAAGTTGTTGACGTAGTGATTCTGGACCTCGACACAATGATAAAGAAATCGAACACTTTAATTGAAGTATCGGCAATGCCACACTTGAATGTGTATGAAATTGAAATGCGTCAGGTGTTTCAAAATCTGATTACCAATGCCATCAAATTTCAAAGGAAAAATGTCCAGCCTGAAATTAAAATCCGCTCAGAGAAAATCAATGAGGAATGGACATTCTCTGTGCACGACAATGGTATCGGCATTGCGCCAGTCTATTTTGACCGCGTTTTCAATATTTTTCAACGGTTACATTCCAATGAAGAATTTGAAGGAAATGGAATCGGGCTTTCGAATTGTAAAAAGATAATTCAGTCGCATCATGGGAAAATCTGGATTGAATCAAACCCGGAACAGGGCACCACGTTTTATTTCACCATACCTAATTAATACTAAAGAGCATGAACAAAATACTCAAATGTATCATGTTAGTGGATGATAATCCGGATGATAATTTTTTTCATGCCCGGGTCATCAATAAATCTAAAGCAGCCGAGTTGGTAGTGGCTAAACAAAATGGTCAGGATGCCCTTGACTATTTGAAATCAGAGGAGCATACAAACGATCAGCATCCGGATTTGATTTTTCTAGACATTAACATGCCTGGAATGAATGGATGGGAATTTTTGGAGGCGTATGATGAGTTAGATGAAAAATATAAAAGCAAGGTCATCGTGATAATGCTTACCACGTCAGACAATCCTGATGATAAACTAAAAGCAAAAGCCATGAATATAGCTTACGATTTTAAAACCAAACCATTAACGAAGGAAATGTTAGAAGAAATTATCAATACCTATTTTTAATGCATCATCTCAAAATACGAACCCGTTTCCGCAACGTCCACTATCTGTTCTGAATTCCTTATAGTTTAGTTGCCAGCCACTGATAACAGAATACAATACCCTTAAACTATCTTGACGTATTATTGAAAGACAGGATGGCTTCGGAGTCGAAGAAATAGAAACGAAAACGGGCGACACGCAACTAGCAATACTACTTTTCAAACATACCCAGAAATTGTTGCTTCTTATCGGCAGACATTTCAAGTTCCTTATTGTTCTTCATGGTAACTGAACCTCCTTTACCTTTTGTATAACGAATAACATAATCCGGGTTGATCAAATAGGAGCGATGAATGCGAAGGAAGCGATGCTCCTTGAGTATTTCTTCAAAATATTTTAAGGTTTTACAAATAAGGAGAGGTGTAGCAACTCCATCAAGATGGAAGCGTGTGAAGTTGTCAGCTGCTTCGCAGTAGAGTATAGTGTTGATCGTTACAATCTCAAAGCCCTCCATCGTTGGCAGCATGATCTTTTGATTGACGGAAGTGCGGATGTTATCAAGCAAGACATTGCTGTGTCGTGTGTGGCTTGCTTCCTTACGTTCTGTACGAATTTTATCAACGGCATTGATGAGCTCATCAATACTAATGGGTTTTAATAAATAATACGAAGCACTTTGGTTCAGTGCCTGGATAGCGTAATGATCAAAGGCTGTAACAAATACGGTTTCGAATGTAATGTCCGTTATACTATCGAGAAGATCGAAGCCATTGCCATACGGCATTTCAATATCCAGGAACACTACATCAGGATTATGTTTCTGAATAGCTTCCTTACCCGTTGCAACAGATTCACCAAAGCCGCACACTTCTACATCTGCACAGTACTTTGCTAAATAGTTCGCCAGAATTTTCCGGCTGTCTTCTTCATCATCGATAATTACGGCCTTCATCTTTTAACTTTATTTTGTAACTGGTAAGTATACACTCACCCGTGTTCCACTATCCTGGCGATCTTCAATATGTACACGGTAGTTTAGCTTGTACACTTTATTGATAATTGCCAGTCGTTCCTCAATATTTTTTAATCCGGTAGAGTTGTGCTTCTTTTGATTCTCTGTTTTCAGTTCGGCAGATCGCTTACGTCCGATACCATCGTCTGTAATTTCGGCCACAAGATTTCCATTTTGTTTGAAAAAATGTAGAAATAATTTTCCCTTTTTATTTTTGTATCGTAGTCCGTGCCATACTGCGTTTTCAATGTACGGCTGGATCAACATGGGAGGAATTTGAATCGCTTCGGTGTTAATCGTCTCATCCACTTTTATCTCATAATCAAATTTATCGCGGAACCTATAGTGTTCCAGCTTCAGGTATAAAGAAAGAATCTCCTGCTCTTTTTGCAAGGGAATAAAATCCTCCTGAGAATTTTCGAGTACCAGGCGCATTAACAAAGCAAACTCGGATAGAAAGCGATTCGCTGTTCGCTCATCTTGTTGTGAAATAAATTGATTGACCGAATTTAAAGCATTGAAAATAAAATGCGGGTTCATTTGGCCGCGTAAAGATTTGAGTGCCAGTAATCGGTTGGCAAGTTTGCTTGCTTGTGCATTTTTGTAAATAAAAAAAGAGGTAATACCAATGATAATGATGATCGCCAGTAATCCATAAATAATGAGTTGTTGTCGGAAAACCGTTCCCTGCTCAATGGTTTCTTCACGCTGACCAATGGATACATCCTTCGTATACTCTTCAATATCCTTTTGCTTTCGGATGAGTTCGGATTTTTCGGTAAGCCGGCTTTCGCTTAACTTTTCATTGCGATCCATGGCGTCACTGTATTTCTTGTAGGCATAAAGCGCTTTGTTTGCCTGACCATTTTTTTCATAGAGGTTAGCGAGCGATCTAAATGCGTTGGCTTGTTCTTTTGGATTGTCGATGGTGTCTGCAATGTGCGCTGCTTCTTCTGCTTCTTTGATAGCAGCAGAGGTTTCACCTTTCGCATCGAGACTTTTACTAATGGCTACTTTATCTTTGCTTACCTCAGCAAGGTTCTTTGATTCCAAATTGTATTCAATGGATTGTTTGCGTAAATCGATTTCATCATCGTACAATTTCTTGTTCTGTAGCACATCCGAAATTTCTTCCTTTGCTTCCTGAACGGACTGTTGTTCTTGCGGACTTACACTGTTACCGCTGCGAATGGTATTCAGAGAATTATCGTAAAGGTTCTGCGTTTTACTCAATTCATTCTGACGGGCAGATACTTTTGTCTTTTGATTTTCCAGTTGTGGATTGGCAATCTTACTGGATTGTGCCGTTTTCTCCAATACCTTCATTGCTTCCTCATAATTGCCCATTTGGTAATACGCTTCCGAAGTCGCAATTTGAAATTCCATTTGTTGAGCACTGTTCAGTCGAAGTGACAAGCCTTGCTGATAATATTGTAATGATGTTTCGTAGTTACCAAGTTTCAGACTCGTGTTGCCAAGACCTTTTAATGTCGATATGTATTGAAGGGATAGAGCAGAGGCCGAAAGCTTTTCATAAGCCCGCAGATAATTTTCATAAGCAAGCTTCCATTCTAAAATTCCTTCGTTGATTTCTGCTAGCAGGACGTATGATCTTCCTTCATTAAAATCATCGTTTTGGGCAATGCTCATTGCAAGGGCTTCTTTCACTTTATCCAGTGCGGCATTCGGATTTTTATTTTTCAGTACCTCGGCTTCATTCAATAACTGGGAAGCCACGGTTGAAGTAGATCGCTTCTTCAGACTTTTATACGACTCTTTCTGTGCAAAACAATTCCCAGCGTGGAGAAGAACTGTGGTGATGAAACAATATAGGAATAGCTTTTGAACCATGTCTGAATGTAAGAACGGAAAGTTAACACTATAATTTTTATTGATTTTCAGACTCTGCCTCAAGTTTCACCTATTCACCCAGTCATTCATGACTTTCCCTAAGTGGATGTAATGCCCCACGGAGTTTAGATATCATCTTCTGTTTTTTCACGTAAAATTTACCAAAACAAACACAGAATAATATGAAACCACTAACGTATTCCAGCATCATCCCGAAAGCACTTGTGTTTTCCATCGCTTTGATCTTAATGAGTTTTAAATCGGGTGACAAATCTGAAACGAAAGATCATACCACCCCGGTTAAAGGACAAACTATTATGCTCGCGCTCTTGCTCGATACCAGCAATAGTATGGATGGACTAATTGATCAGGCTAAATCACAATTGTGGAAAATTGTAAATGAATTGTCAGCTGCTAAATGTGGTGATGGTACACAACCCAACATCAAGATCGCCTTGTATGAATATGGTAATGATGGTTTGCCTGCATCTGAAGGATACATTAGACAGGTGAGTCCCTTATCAGAAGACCTGGACGTTATTTCAGAGAAGTTATTCTCGCTAAGTACCAATGGTGGAAATGAGTTTTGTGGCCAAGTAATTAAAACTTCGTTGAATCAGCTAGCATGGTCTGCCTCAAATGCCGATTTGAAAATGATTTTCATTGCAGGCAATGAACCATTCACGCAAGGAAGTGTATCCTATCAACTGGCATGTTCTGCGGCAAAGGAAAAAGGTGTGGTGGTGAATACAATTTTCTGTGGCGACTTTAATGAAGGCATTCAAACGAATTGGAAGAGTGGAGCTGATTTAACAGGAGGCACCTTTATGAGCATTCAACAAAATAGTAAGACTGTCTATGTTCCGACACCCTATGATGATCAAATAGCTGCTTTAAATGACAAACTAAATACTACCTATGTTTATTATGGAAGTACAGGTTCGTACAAGAAGGAACAGCAAATTGTGCAGGACAATAACGCGTCAAGCTATGGTCAGGCGAATAAAGCAGAGCGTGCCATTTCAAAAAGTTCGCATGTCTATAAAAATTCAAGTTGGGATTTGGTAGACGCTGCCAAAGACAATGATAAAGTAATAACCGAAACAAAAACAGATGACCTTCCTAAAGAAATGCGTACTATGACTATTGATCAGCGAAAGGTATATGTAAAGCAAAAGGCTGAAGAGAGAACGAAGATTCAGGCTGAGATCCAATCGTTAAACAAACAACGTCAAGAGTTTATCACAAAAAATACGCCACAGGCCAGTAAAGATGCAATGCTAGATGCGTCTATGATCAAAGCAATTAAGGTAAAGGGAAATGCTAAAAATCTGAAATGGGAGTAGCGATACTGATGTGCAAGGGGTTGGCTGGGTTTGGATGAGGATGGGTTGCTGGTTTTCACTGGCAGCCCATTGTTGTTTGAAAGTGTTTCCCCGCAGATTGCGCTGATACAAAGGCACGCAGATCTCGCAAATTAGGGCGCCAGAAAGTTTTTAGATTTCACCACGAATGACCAAATTAAAATGCTCTCTAATCCGCGGCCATCAGCGCGCATTCAATCTGCGCGATCCGCGGGAAAATGTATTTGAAATCAAATCGTTATACCTCAAATAATAAATAATGGTAATAGGTTTAAATAATATGTATGGAAATCTCCAAACTTATGCATCTTTAACCAGTGACTTTTAATCATATTGTTATTATTAGATACACACTATTCAGGTCGATTATGTGTCTTAGCCCAGTGATGTGTATCTACTTAAAATGAATCTTATGAAAACTATAATACTGATTTTATCTTTTATTTCATTTCAATTGGCATTCGCCCAGCAAAAACCAGATAAAATGACCCCATATGATTATGACAAGGCCTGGAAAGAGGCCAAAGAATTTGAAGACAAAGGACTACCGGAATCTGCACTGAAGGTAGTGAACACCATTTATGAGCAAGCAAAGAAAGAACAAAACGCATCTCAATTAGTAAAGGCCGTTATCCATCAATTAAAATTCATCGACTATAAAGAAGAAAACGCATTCGTTAAAAATCTAAACCGGCTTCGTGATGAAGCACTGGCTGCTACCTTTCCAACCAAACCTTTGCTGCATTCCATGCTGGCCGAAATGTATTGGCAGTATTATCAAAATAACAGATATCGATTTAATGAACGCAGTGAACTCACCAATGTTCAGCAAGACGATATCGAAACCTGGAGTCTGAATAAAATTATAGAAGAGACGTTTCAGCAATACAAACTTTCACTGGAAGAATCCGATCGATCAAAAGCCACTTCAATTGAATTGTTTCAGGAAGTTCTACATGAAGGAAATAAACTAGGCCGAAGCTATCGCCCGACCTTATATGATTTTCTGTCGCACCGAGCTTTGGATTTTTCTTCCGGAGAAGAAGCTTCCATCACGCAACCGGCTCATGCTTTTGTTCTCGACAAAGAAGATTACCTGGCGGATGCATCCACTTTTATAAAACTGGCCATTGCATCGAAGGACATTTTTTCAATGAAGTACTTTGCGATTCATTTGTTTCAGGACATTATTCAATTTCACCTGAATGATAAAGATCCTGAAGCATTGGTGGATGTAGATATCAAACGCCTTTTGTTTGTTAAAGAGAATCTGATTCTTTCAAACAAAGAGGAAGCATACCGCAACGCACTCGAGCAACTTGAAAAGAAATACATTGCACATCCCATCTCTACGCAGGTAACGTATCTTATTGCGCAGACCTATGTAGAGAAGGCCTCATTGTACAAACCACTTCAATCAGACGATCACAAATGGGATTGCAAAAAAGCGTTTGAGATAGGTGAAGCCGCTAAGAAGCGTTTTCCAAATTCTGATGGTGCCATACAGTGTGAGAATATGCAAGATGATTTGCTCACCAAATCCATTAGTGCCACAATTGAAGAGAATAACATTCCGGGTGAAGCTTTTCGAGGTTTGGTAAAGTATAGAAACTTCACCGATTTACATTACCGCATCATCAAAACCAATCGGGATGAGGTTCTGTCGCAACGTAAAAAATGGGAACGCAATTACGATGTAGACCGCGAACAAAAGTTCATTGAATACTTCGTTGCCAAAAAAACACCTGTTAAGTCGGGCAAGTTTGTGCTTCCCGATGATAAAGATTATCAGCAACACAGCATTGAAGTAAAGCTCGATGCATTACCAGCAGGAGAGTACATGGTGTTGTTGAGTCATCGTTCTGATTTTGTTACTGCAACCAATGGATTAGCGTATGCCTTTACACGCATTACCAACATCAGCTATCTGCATCGTTCGCTTAAAGAGGGTACGAATGATTGCTATGTATTGCACCGTCAAAGTGGCGAGCCGTTAGCGGGTGCTTCGGCAGAAGTGTATTCGAATCAATACAATTATAAAAAGCAAAACTATGAATCGATTAAGGTAGGTTCGTTCACATCGGATGCAAAGGGTTATTTAAAGATACCCTACATCAAAAATGAAAATCATCGGGCCTTCGCGATCAATTTCAAATGGCGAGATGATCAGTTCAGTACAATACCAATCGATTCGCGTGAATATTATGGAGGAACAATCCATCAATATAAGGAAGGTGAACCTGGAAAAAATCTTCGGACATACTTTTTCTTAGACCGCGCGATCTATCGTCCCGGACAAACCATTTACTTTAAAGGATTAGTTGTCGACACAGACGGTAAGACTTCAGATATCAAAACCAAATTCAGTACTACCGTAACCCTCTACGATGTTAATCATCAGGAACGGGGACAGGTAAATGTTACGACTAATGAATTCGGCACATACAGCGGAACGTTCACTGCACCGAGCACAGGTCTGACCGGAGAGATGAGCCTGGAAGATAATTATGGAAGTGGTGCTGCCCTTTTTTCGGTAGAAGAATACAAGCGACCGAAATTTGAAGTGGGCTTTGAACCCGTAAAGGGGACATTCCGATTAGATGAAACGATTTCATCCGAAGGATTTGCACGCGCATATTCGGGAGCAAACATTGATGGCGCTAGTGTGAGCTATCGTGTAGTGCGTACTGCTCGCTTTCCATATTGGTGGTGGTGCCGATGGGGTTATTATCCTACAGCGCCCGAAATGGAAATCATCAACGGCATAACGGAGACGGATGCTCAAGGTAAATTCAAAATTAATTTCCAGGCGATCCCAGATAAGAGTATTGATCCATCATCTGATCCTACCTTCGATTATATGATCTATGCTGATGTAACCGACATCAACGGTGAAACACATAGTAATACAACCAGCATTTCAGTAGCGTATAAAGCTTTGCAGGTGGGTGTGTCCGTTGGCAACATTAATAAAGATCAGCTACCTAAAGAAGCAAAAGAATTTTCCATTTCAACAACCAATCTTGCTGGTCAGTTTGAACCCGCAAAAGGAAGTGTAAAAATATATGAACTGAAATCGCCTTCAAAAGCGTTTCGTGCAAGGCAGTGGGAGCAAGCCGATCGTATGCTCTACACCCGAGAACAATACGCTCAATATTTTCCGGTCGATTTATATGAAGATGAAAATAACAAATTCAAATGGGAACGTGCGAAGGAAGTATTCAATCTGAATTTCGATACCAAGGATAAAAAAACCTTTACACTTGATAATCTTAGTCAATGGAAATCAGGTGAATATGTATTGGAGATCAAAGCACTGGATGCGTCCGGTAAAGAAGTAAAAGAAGTAAGTTACTTTACTGTGTTTGTAACATCCGATAAAACCATTCCAACACCACAGGTTCATTATTTTCAACCTGTTAAAATGACGGTTGAGCCGGGAGATAAAGCTGTGTTTACAACCGGAACATCCGATCAGAAAATACAAGTGCTTTATGAAATTGAACGTGATGGAAAATTGCTTTCCAAAGAATGGATTACACTCAGCAACGAACAGCGTCTGTTTGAAATTCCAATTCGCGAAGAACATCGGGGTGATTTGGGTGTACACTACACCTTCATAAAAAACAATAGACTCTATAATCAGAGCGCAACGATCTCTGTTCCGTATACCAATAAGGTACTCGATGTTTCATTCGAAAGCTTCCGCGATAAGTTGCAACCGGGTCAGCAAGAGCAATGGAAGATTTTAATCAAAGGTAAGTCGGCTGAAAAAGTTGCCACAGAGATGGTGGCTACGTTGTATGACGAATCGCTGGACGAATTCAGAAGTAACAGCTGGTATGCTACGTTCTTTGGCTCACAGAATTCGCAACTGGGATGGAGTAGTAATAATGGATTTAATCAGAAATTACTTTCGGAATATACACGCTTTTGGAATGAAGGACATCACCGATCAGCAGACAATGCTTACTTCGATTCCTTTAACTGGTTTGATTATAGTTTTCATCAGTATTATTATAGGTACAAACGCTTTCGTGCTGGTGCTGCCGGTGGTCGTGAAGAAGAACTTAGCGAAATCGTAGTGAGCAAGTCAATGGCAGCTCCGGCTGAAATGGCAATGGATGCTGCACCGATGAAGAAAGAAAATGCAGAAGCTTATGGTAAGACTCTGGATGCTATTCGTGATGAGGTAACAAAGGGGCAACCCAAGCAGGTTCCAGCTGAAGACTTCTCCCAAGTAAAAGTCCGCACTAACTTTAACGAGACGGCATTCTTCTATCCGCATCTGCAAACCAATGCTAACGGTGAAATCATTATCAACTTCACGATACCTGAAGCATTAACACGCTGGAAGATGTTGGGCTTTGCACATACTCCTGATCTAAAATCAGGTTCCATCATCAATCATTTAGTAACACAAAAAGATGTGATGGTAGTGCCGAACCAGCCACGATTCTTCCGTGAAAACGATAAGATGATTTTCCAGGTGAAAGTAAATAGTCTCGTTGATGCTGAACTCAGCGGTCAGGCGCAACTGGAATTCTTTGATGCACTTACGATGAAGTCGGTAGATGATGTGATGAAGAATACCAACAAGACAAAACCATTTGCCTTGAAGTCGCGCCAGAGCACCAATTTAGAATGGAGTATTGAAATACCGGAAGGCTTGCAGGCTATTACCTATCGAGTTGTAGCCAAGGCTGGAAATTTTTCAGATGGAGAAGAAATGACCATTCCGGTTGTGACAAACCGTATGTTGGTTACAGAATCTCTTCCTTTGCCAATACGTGGCAAACAAACCAAGGAGTTCAAATTTGAAAAACTGCTCAACACGAAATCAAAAACACTTCGTCATCATCGCTTCACATTGGAGTTTACCTCCAATCCGGCATGGTATGCTATTCAGGCATTACCTTACCTGATGGAATACCCATACGATTGTGTAGAACAAACTTTCAGTAAGTTCTATGCGAACAGTATTGCATCACATATTGCCAATTCTAATCCGCGCATCAAACAAGTATTTGATACCTGGAAGAATATTCAACCCGATGCTTTGCTTTCTAACCTTGAGAAAAATCAGGAATTGAAATCAGCATTGCTGGAAGAAACACCTTGGGTTTTGCATGCCAAAGATGAGTCGCAGCGCAAACGTAATGTTGGTCTGCTGTTCGATTTAAACCGAATGGCCAATGAACAGGAACGTGCGCTGGATAAAATAGTAAAAGCACAAAATTCAAGTGGCGGATTTAGTTGGTTCCCAGGTTTCCCCGAAGATCGTTACATGACGCAACACATCATTAGTGGAATGGGACATTTAGATGTGTTAGGCGTGAAATCTGTACGTACCGAAGCGCGAACATGGAATATGGTGAACAGTGCCATTGGTTATATGGATCGTCAGGTGAAAGATGATTATGATCGGTTAAAGGCATTGGCGAAGCGCGGTGAAATTAAGTTAGAGGATAAACACATTGGTTATGTTCAGATTCATTACCTCTATACACGCAGCAACTTCAAAGACATCACTGTACCTGAAAATGTAAATGAGGCTTTTCAATATTATCTGGGTCAGGCTAAAAAATACTGGTTAGAAAAGAACCTTTATCTCGAAGGAATGACATCTCTTGCCTTGCATCGTTTTGGTGATAAAGTTACTCCAGTGGCCATGATCAAATCGTTCAGTGAGCGAGCCTTGCACTCAGAAGAAATGGGAATGTATTGGAAAAATGATTACGGTTATTACTGGTATCAAGCACCTATCGAAACACAAGCTTTGATGATTGAAGTGTATGATGAAGTAGCTGGTGATCTGAAAGCGGTGGAAGAATTAAAAGTATGGTTGCTCAAACAAAAACAAACGCAGGATTGGAAAACCACCAAGGCTACCACCGAAGCATGTTATGCACTTCTGCGAAGAGGAAGCGATGTATTGGCGAATTCAAAATTGGTCGATATCAAAGTGGGAAACGAAACCGTTGATCCAACAAAACGAGAAGATACTAAAGTTGAAGCGGGTACCGGATATTTCAAAACAGCATGGCAAGCAAACGAAATTAACTCGGGCATGGGCAAGATTACCATTTCAAAAAGCGATGAAGGTGTTGCATGGGGTGCAGCATACTGGCAATACTTTGAACAACTCGATAAGATCACACCAGCGGAAACACCATTGAAATTGAAGAAGCAACTCTTTAAACAGCAGAACACAGATCGTGGACCAGTGATAACACCGATCACAGAAAAATCTCCCTTGCAGATTGGTGATCTTGTGAAAGTAAGAATTGAACTTCGTGTCGATCGTGAAATGGAATATGTGCATCTGAAAGATATGCGTGCTGCCGGACTTGAACCTGTATCAACACTCTCTACCTATCGCTATCAGGATGGTTTGTATTATTACGAGAGTACACGTGATCTGGCCACCAACTTTTTTATTGGATACTTGTCAAAGGGAACCTATGTATTTGAATACGACTTACGCGTATCACAAAAAGGTGATTTCTCGAATGGTGTAACGAACATTCAATGTATGTACGCTCCGGAGTTTGCCAGTCATTCAGAAGGAATACGGATTAATGTTAGGTAGATGGAATAATACTTAGTCAACAATAAAAAGTTACTGAATCCGTCAGTATAAGTATACAGTTTTAACTTGTTGACTATGTCATTAAAAATTATTCTTACCGGAGCAACCGGATTTGTTGGAGAAGGCGTTCTGTTTGAATGCCTGGAAAATACTGAAGTAAAGGAAGTACTAATGCTCAATCGCAAGCATTACGATCTGAAGCACCCTAAGTTAAAGGAATTGCTTGTGCCCGATTTTATGAAGCTTGATTCTGTATTAGAGGATTTGGTGGGTTATGACGCGTGCTTTTATTGCGCAGGCATTAGTTCTGTCGGGTTGAATGAAAAGGCATACACCCATATAACCTATGATACTACTTTACATTTTGCGAGAGAACTTTTAGTGAAGAATTCGAACATGGTTTTTACTTTTGTAACAGGCAGTCATACGGATAGTTCAGAGAAAGGTAAAGTGATGTGGGCGCGTGTAAAGGGCAAAACTGAAAATGCTCTTGGTAAACTAGGCTTTAAAAAACAATACAACGTTCGTCCTGGGTTTATGAAACCTACACCCGGACAAAAGAATGTTAAAAGTCTTTATAAAATAATTGGCGCTGTCTTTCCACTATTATTTCCGAAAAGCTCATCTACCGTGCAGGAACTAGGTCTTGCCATGATTCATGCTACATTAAAAGGTTATCCGAATCAAACATTAGAGATAAAGGATATTAAACATCTGGCGCGAGGATAATATTATACATGCCAGGTTTGATTCCAGATATCAGCATATTGTTCAGGATGGCGTTTGAACTGAGCGCTGACATACGGGCATAACGCAATTACTTTCTTGTTATGTGTTCTGGCATACTGCACCATTGTCGATAGCAATTCAGATGCAATGCCTTGCCCCCTCAGTTTATCATCCACTTGAGTATGGAATACGGTTAGGTTGTCGCCTGCTATTGCAATCACCATCTCGGCCAGCTTTTCACCTCCTTCTTCAATGACAAATGCTCCGCGGCCGCTGTCATTTAACGTCAACTGAATGTCATGCATGTGAATTTTATCTTTGTAGTGATCCTTCAAAGATAACCATATCTTCTGATTCAGAATTGCAGTACGTCTTCAAGCCATCTAACATTAGCGATAAAGAGTAATAGAAAGTTCTTGCTGGTTTTGCATAAAACCAACAAGAACCTTTTGCTTTATGTCCACTTTACATTGCTCCGAACTGCTTTAGATATTTCTCTGAGTTCGCTTTTACATTGGCCGCTGGATTCATGCTGAGCGATTTTTTGAAATTCTTTACAGCATTGTCTTTATCACCTTTAAGAGCATACGCTTCTCCAAGGCTATCCCAGGCATTAGCACTCTTTGGAAAACGCTTTGTGTTCATAACCAATATTTCAATGGCTTTATCATTCTCACCCTGATTGATCAGCTGATACCCATAGGCATTTAACTCTACTTCCGTAGCTCCGGCAATTGCTTCATTCAATATTTTGTCAGCCTCTTCTGTTTTGCCCATCTTCTTTAAAAGTCCAGCCTTAACATTGAGTGCTGGAAAATTCTTGGTTTGCAGAAGGGCTTGATCAATCCACACTAGTCCTTTATCAAGGTTTACATTATTTTGAAGAGCGTAGTTAGCAGCACTTATAAATCCTTGCGGATTAAATCCAACAGGTCCTTTCAATTCAGCTTCACCATTCGCCATCACAATGTCATCGACAGCAAATTCGATTTTTACTGGAAATTGTTTCTTCTCCCAATTCAATACTAATTCTGCACCGTTCTTGGTTAAGTTTATGAAATCATAGGTAAGCAGTTCTGTGTTGGAGCCTGAACGAACTTGAATTTTAGTTTTTAGCTGATCCTGTTTTTGATCATAAAAAAAACTTCCCCATGACCGATAATCTTTTGATAATATTACTTCGCCTGTATTGTCTTCATTAATAACAAAGAATAATCCATAGGATCCGGCAGGAACGGATTGTCCTTCTACTTTGGCAGCATGTGAAAATTGAATCACTGTATTTTCATTTGCACCTGCACGCCATGGTGCTGAGTTGCCATTACCAAAGCCTTGTACATTCCAACCATAAGGAATAAGCTTGCCCCAAACTTCACGACCGTTTACTTTAGGACGAGAATATTTTACAGTAACTGTAGAGATCCCGATCGTTTGAGAGACAGTAGCTGCAGGACTTGGAGTTCTTGGCGTAGTGATACCTTGTGCTATTAAACACACCGATGTCAGTGCAATCAATGCCATCGCACCTGAGAAATAAAGTAATAATTTTTTCATGGTTACTGAGTTTGTTTTGTACCAATGTAATGTGAGTTAGCGCAGAAGACAATGTAATGATGAAGAACGTTAGCGGAGAATTTTCGAACGGTAAGGAAATGTTTCGGATGGTGTGATAAGATACAATGATTAAAACTTGAAATACAATTTATCCCGCTAGCTGGGTGATGTAATTTTAAGCACTAAACAACAGTAAAATACAAGAGGTGGAATTGAAAGCAAGTATCCAATGTTTAAAATATTAAATGTCTCTTGGATAGAATATTCGAATGCAACCATTGGCAAATTAAACCGCTTGGGTAAATTTTAGTTGTGTCTGGATCAGAAGAAGTATATATTCAAACATCGTCTATGAATGGGCGATGTTTGAATACCATTATGCCTAAATCACATGCGATTTCTTCTGATCTTACTTTTTCCAATTTCACTTCTGGCTCAACCTTCTAAAGAGTCGGTGCCCTTAGTCAAAACTGCGAATGGCTCCCTCTCCGGAGTATATAATTCTGATAAGCAAATTTCAATTTACAAAGGTGTTTCATTTGCCGCTCCACCGATCGGAGAATTGCGATGGAAAGAGCCACTGCCGCTCAAGTCGTGGAAAGGAACTAAGGAGTGTACTAGCTTTCCCGCAAGCCCAATGCAAAATAGTCCTGTTCCCTTTATGATGTGGAGTCAGGAGTTTATTACACCTGCCAAGCCACTCAGTGAAGATTGCTTATATCTTAACATTTGGTCATCAGCAAAAAGTGAAGGCAGGAAACAACCTGTATTCGTGTGGATTCATGGTGGAGCTTTTCTTTCAGGATCCGGAGCATGCCCGATCTATGATGGTGAAGCATTAGCGAAGGAAGGTATTGTCTATGTAAGCATCAATTACAGGCTGGGAATTTTTGGCTTTCTCGCGCATCCCGAATTAACTGCTGAATCTAAGCATCATGCTTCTGGCAATTATGGACTGCTTGACCAAGTGGCAGCACTTCAATGGATTAAAGCCAACATCGCTGCTTTCGGTGGAGATCCAAACAACGTAACCATTGCAGGCCAATCGGCAGGATCCATGAGTGTTCAATCACTCGTAGCGTCTCCATTAGCAAAAGACCTCTTCCAAAGAGCTATAGCACAAAGTGGAGCATCCTTCAATCGCGTGTCGCGAAAGCTTGACGAAGGAGAAAAAGCAGGAGCGAGCCTTTCACAAAAATCAGGTGATCTTAAAAAATTGCGTACGCTCTCAGCCGATAGTGTGTTACGGTTAGGTAATACATTTCCGTTTGGAACTTTCTCTCCCATCATCGATGGATATTTTTTACCTCAGGATATGAAAACAATTTTTGAATCAAAGAAACACAATGATGTAATGCTTATGGCCGGATGGGTAATGGGCGATGGAAACTTAATGGGCGCACCTATGTCGCAGTCAGACTTCATCGTGTTTGCTGAGAAAACATATGGAGAAAAGAAAGATGCTTTTTTGAAAGTCTTTCCTGCTGGTTCAGAAGAAGAGGCGAAGCAATCCCAAACCAAACTTGGCCTCATGCAATTTGCTTCACTACCCGATCATCAATGGGCTTTATATAACACCAGCAAAAGTTATCTCTATCAGTTTAGTTATGTGCCAACGGATAAACCCGACTTCCCAAACTATGGCGCATTCCATACTTCAGAAGTGCCTTTCGCATTGCATACTTTAAAGTATTGGGACCGCCCATGGACAAACAAAGACTATAGGGTAGAGAAATACATGTCTTCGTATTGGATCAATTTCATCAAGACAGGAAATCCAAATGGTAAAGGTTTACCGGAATGGAATTCCTATGATGCTACCTTACAAACCACGATGGAGTTTGGTGAACAACCCGTTTCAAAACCAGGATTATTAAAAGCCGAGTTACAGTTTTTGAGTTCGACCGATCAAAAGTAATCCTGGAAATTTAGCATCAGTTTATCCGTACCCTAGCAATTCACGTCCGGGCTTCAGGGTAAAACACAGCAACATTCAGCTCTTTTCGAAAAATTATTGAAATTAACTTGCGCAAGTACTTGCTTGCATATATATTCGCAAGCAAATACTTGCGCATTTATTATGGAAATCAGGAGAGACGTTTTTCAGGCAATAGCCGATCCTACGCGGAGACAAATTATTGGCATGCTGGCCAAGCAATCACTTAACCTCAATACCATTGCTGACCAATTTAATGTAAGTCGACAGGCGGTTTCGCTTCATGTGAAGATTCTAAATGAATGTGGATTGATTACCATCTCACAGCAGGGTAGGGAACGATACTGCGAAGCCAAACTTGATGGATTGAATGAAGTTTCCGAATGGATAGAACAATACCGTAAACATTGGGAAAGCAAACTGGACTCGTTGGAGTTGTATCTGGCTAAAATTCAAAAATCAAAGAAATATGCAAAACGAAAAAAGTAATACTGCCGATCGGGAGATAAATATTTCCCGTTTATTCAAAGCACCTATTGAACTGGTGTGGGAGGTTTGGACTGATGCCGACCATATTAAAAAATGGTGGGGTCCAAATGGGTTTACCAATACGATAACCAAAATGGATTTAAAATCCGGTGGTGAGTGGGATTTAGTAATGCATGGCCCTGATGGCACTGATTACAAAAACAAAAGTGTTTTCAAGGAAATTGTAAAGCATAAGAAGATTGTTTACGAACATGTATCGAGTCCTAAATTTACAGCTACCATTACATTTGAAAGCCGAGGAGATACTACGTTTCTCAATTGGCACATGCTATTTGAAACCAAAGAGCAATTTATACAAGTTGTCAAAACATTTAAGGCTGATGAAGGCCTGAAACAAAATGTTGAAAAACTGGATCATTATTTACAAACCAGAATTAATCTATACACTCAATTAAAGAAAACTAAAATGGCACGAGTTAGCACTTATCTCAACTTCCCTGGAAATACGGAGGAAGCATTTAATTTTTACAAATCCGTATTCGGTGGAGAATTTGGAGGTGGCAGACTTCAACGTTTTGGTGACATACCTCCAATGGAAGGACAACCACCGATGAGTGATGAGCATAAGAAAATGATTATTCATGCGGAGTTAGAAATAACAGGTGATCATTTCATTATGGCCACAGATGCACCGGAAAGCATGGGCTTCACGGTTGTCAAAGGAAATAACATGCATATCAATCTTGAACCCGATACACGAGCCGAAACCAAACGATTATATGATGCACTCACGAAAGGTGGCGTAGTGACTATGGAGTTACAAGATATGTTTTGGGGTGCTTACTTCGGTAGCTGTACAGACAAGTATGGCATCAACTGGATGTTTAATTATGTGGAGCCAGGTAAGTAAAAATCCGTTCATAAATAATACCTATCAAATGAAACGCATAAGTATTGTACTATTCCTGATAGCGCTGACCATTTCAAGTTGCAATTCTTCGCAAAGTGAGAAGGGAAACACAACAACAATTGAAAGTGCCAAAGTAAAGCAAGACAGTATAAGTGGATATGTTTCTGTAAACGGTCTCAACATGTATTACGAAATATATGGAGAAGGAAAGCCGTTGGTTTTGCTTCATGGAGGTGGTTCAACCATTAACACTTCGTTTGGAAGAATTATTCCAGAGCTCTCCAAACACAGAATAGTAATTGGAATAGAATTACAGGCACACGGACATACGAACGATCGAGATAGTGATATTTCATTCGAACAGGATGCTGATGACGTGGCTGCGCTTTTAAAAAAATTAGAAATACCAAAGGCGGATTTCTTTGGTTTTAGCAACGGAGGAAACACAACCATGCAGATTGCCATCCGTCATCCTGAGTTGGTTGATAAAATAATTGTTAGTTCATCTTTCTATAAGCGAAGTGGTGTGTATTCAGAGTTTTGGGAGTTCATGAATCATGCAGCCATTGAAAATATGCCTCAGCTCTATAAAGATACCTATGCAAAAGTGGCTCCTCATCCTGAAAATCTTCAAAGCATGCACGACAAATGTGTAAAGAGAATGGTAACCTTTAAAGATTGGAGCGATGACCAAATTAAATCAATCAAAGCCCCAACTTTACTTATCATCGGTGACGCTGACATGGTGCGTCCAGAACATGCTGTTGAAATGTATCGGTTAATTCCCAGTTGTCAATTGGCCATACTTCCAGGAGGTCATGGGAAATACATGGGTGAGATTACTACATTAAGCAAAGACAATACTGATACAATCTTTTGTGTTCCAATGATTGAAGAATTTCTGAATGCAAAACGACAAGAAAATTAAAAAGAAAATAAGCTTGAACCTTTCAACTACTAAAACATTTCCATGTGGTGTCATCGCCTCGAATTATATAGAGAATGTATAGTTAGAATAAGGATTTAAAATTTCCTTCCTTAACAATGGTCTTCACACTATTTTCCAGGTAATTGTATACTGACTGGTTTACAAAATTTCCCATGCTGATTCGTTTTACACCTGCCTCTTGCAGTTGTTTAAAGTCAGGTAAGTTCGGCATACACATTACATTTACTGGAAGTGTCGAAACCTTAGTGATCGCCTGAATATCGCCAAGTGCTGTGATGCAGGGAAAGAACAAACCATTTATTCCTGTTTTCTGATATAAAAGCAATCGCTTCGTAGCCTCATCAACCGGATTGGGAAGACCCAGTAGAAAAGCATCGCACCGAACGTTGATGAACATGGTTGCTCCAAAAGATTTTAATTGCTCACAAATCTCCGCTAGTTTTTTTGAAAAAGTGCTGGCGTCTTCAATGTTCCTTTTTCCATTGTTTATGACAGAGTCTTCTATGTTTATTCCGGCAACACCTATTTTTGAAAGCTTAATAAGATTTTCAACAATTTCACTTGCATCATTTCCATATCCGGATTCTAAATCCACGGATAGGGGTAAGGGAACCGATTTCAGAATATGTTTAATAACAAAAGCATATTCCTCAAAAGTCATTAACTCACCATCAGCATAACCCAGCGTTTCGGCAACTGCAGCGCTTGACGTAGCAATTGCTTTGAAGTCCAGTTTTTCAAAAGATTTTGCGCTTTGTACGTTCCATACATTCCCTATCAGTAAAGGCTCAGTTTGATGATGCAATGCGTTGAACTGTTCAAATTGATTTTTCATATTTATGGATTTCGATTGCTGCTAAAAGAGTCTCTATACATTTTCCATCCCACTGCTGTTTTCTTCCAAAGTACTAAGAATTTACCGTCATCAAATAAAGTATTATTCGCATCGAAAGATTGCCATAATCCTTCTTCGGTTGCATACTCTTTGCCATCACCATACACAGAGGTAGTGATGAATTTTCCATTTCGCAAACCAAAATCGTGATACGCCATTCTAAAAAAATCAGCAGCCGATTGCCTGCCACAAAGTTGAGGACTTCCCGGAGCCATTATACAAGCATCCTCCACGTAACGATTAATAAAGAGTGACGAATCATTTTTCACAAATGAGGTGAAATATAAAGAATTACTTTCTGCAATAGCTACCTTCACCTCTGCCAATGGATCGATTTCTTTTTGCTCCCTGCTTTCGCATCCCAGTAGGAGTGAAGCAATTCCTAGGGATACCATTATTTTCTTCATTGTGTATTGAGTTTGTTTAGTGAGGCAAAGATCAGCACGGTACGCACAGGCGAAGTTGATCTACGTCACTATTTTAAAATCAATATCGAAAACGACTTAGTGTTTCACGCGTAACACCAAGGTAGGCAGCAAGGATTTTTTTTGGCACACGTTGAGCAAGTCCAGGGTACTCCTTTAACAATAAATCGTATCGCTCTTTCACTTCGGATGTCATGTAGGTCAGGAGTCTTCTTTGTTGCTTCACAAAACTGTCATTGGCTTTTCTCCGAAAAAAGGTTTCCATCTTTGGAACATCAGCACATAACTTTTCTCTGTTTGAATACGAAAGGCATAATATTTCCGAATCTTCCAGGCATACAATATTGAATGTCGCTCGTGTACGATTGTAGTAAGCGTCCTGATCGGTAATCCAGCAATTTTCAATAGCAAACTGAATAATATGTTCTTTCCCATTTGAGTCTGTGAAACTGGAGATCAGTAATCCCTTTTTGATCCAATAGGTATGATCCACCAGCTGATCATTTTGAATGAGGTATTCACTCTTCTTCAATTCTCTATAGCTAAAGTATTGCAATATCTGATCAAACTCTTGTTCCGAAAGAGGAATGAAAAGTTCCAGGTGATTCTTAAAAGCGCTCATTTTACCAGTTGCAATCAAAAATAGACTCAAGCACTAACCTCGCGATATTCCGCTGTGTGCTCCTCAGCTTTTAGCGGCAGGATGATACGAAACAAAGAACCTCTGCCGGGTTGAGAATCAACTTCGATTTCTCCATGGAGTACTTCTACCTGCGACTTGATCAAATACAATCCCAATCCACGACCTTCAACATGGGTATGAAATCGTTTATATAATTTGAATAACTTCTCTTTGTGCAATTCAGTATCAAACCCCAATCCATTGTCCATGATTTCCAAAATAGCATTTCCATTTTCGCTTCGGCTGACGGCAGTTATTTTTAACTTTCGTTCAGGCGATCTGTATTTAATGGCATTGCTTAGCAAGTTGTAAAAGATGCTTTGAAGCATCGCTCTCACAGTTGTGATTTCTGGTAAGGATTCAAAATGCGTTGTGATCTCTTCTGTTCCATTGAGGCTATCCTGCAACAAGCTTCTGCTTTGGCTCCATTCTTTTTCCAACCCAACAACCTCACGATATTGATTAGGTTCATTGGTAAGGTCAAGTATTTTACTCAGATCCTTAATGATCAGATCTAGCTCTGAAGTTGTTTTGCTGATAAGTGAAATCCATTGCTTTGCCTCATCCACACTATTTTCTCTGAGGGCCAAATCAGACAGGCCAAGCAATCTGGCAACCGGGCCGCGTAAGTTATGAGAGACGGTGTAGGAGAATTGAAGTAATTCACCATTGTGTTTCACCAATTCATCATTCGTCTTTCGAAGTTCAAGAGTTTTTTCAGTAACAATTTTTTCAAGACTTCTATTCATGTCGCTGATGCTTCTGTTTTTTTCAGTCAGCTTATCAGCCTGGGCCTGTATCTTTTCTTTCTGTTCTGAAACCTCTTGATACAAATGTTTTAATTCAAGGTTTACCTCCTGTAATTTGTTCGATTGTGCTTGTATCCGTGTATTTTTATCAGTGACATCAACATTCAAAACTTTTATTTGGGAATAGAATCGATAGTAGACAAATGCCAGAACAGCTAGCAATGCTAGGCTGATAACACCAGCGAGTAACAAAATAGATTGTTGCTTTAGCTTTGCATCTTGCAGATGAATTCTGTCTTCAGCAAGTTGCCTGTCTTTTTGTAATCCCAGAATGTTTCGGTCACGCTCCTGGATTTCCTGGATCCTTTCAAGATTCACAAATCTTCTGGCTACGTCTGTTCGATGTATGGAGTCCTTCAATTGACTTGCGCGGATGGCGTACTGAAGTGATTCTTCAAAACGATTCTGAGCTGCCAGCAAATCTCTTCGGGTATTAAAATTTAAAATTAAGACTTCCTTCGATCCAACAAGACGCGCATATTGTTGTGATTGATCCAGAAAGTGCGCAGAGTTTTTGTAATCACCCAATTTGAAATAGATATCACCCATTCCCCAGAATGACCAGGCAAGTCCGTAATTAAATGGAATGGTTTCAGCAAGTCTAACACTTTCTTTATAAAGCCGAAGAGCTTCATCATACTTTCCTCGCTTCTCTTCCAGATTTCCAAGATTCATCAATGCTTCACTAACACCTTGCTGATTGCCAAGACCCCTATAAATATCCAGTACAGAATCGAGGCACGGACGAGCATGTTTGAAGTCATTTAAATCAGTGAGCACAACACCCTTCAGTGTAAGCGCACTGGCCAAATCACCCTGCATGGGTTTTTGAGGTCCGGCTTTCATTGCTTCATTTGCCAGACGTAATGCCTGATCTAAATCACCGAGACGATAATTGACCCAACCAATGCGATGTCGAATTATGGAAGTCTCCACGTTGAAGCCTCGCAATTCACTTAACTTCAATCCGTCATAAAGGTTATTGAGTGCTAGTTCATATTCACCTCTGTCAGAAAAGACTTTACCCATGTCGGCCAGAAGGGTAACATATTTTCGAAGCAACGTCATTCTGAAGTAGTAATTGCGGGCAGAATCAAATAAGACAACAGCCTCATCAAATTTCCCTTTCTGAAATAATATGAGAGCTCTGAGGTGAAAGATGTCGTTTCGATTTTCCTCTGCATCCGGATATTTCTTTAAAAAAGATTCTGCTTCGTTAAGTAGCACTTCCGCACCTGAAAAGTCGCCCAGACGCAACGTAATATTTGCCTTCAGTACAAGTGCGTCAACCAACAGAACTTTGCTTGGAAGTAATCTTCGGATGCGAATGGCGCGGTCGAGATAGATTCGCTGTGAATCGGGCTGGTATCGCTGCCCATACAATGCACTGATATTCCGATAAAGTTTAGAGAGTGTTGTGGGGTCGGTGCTGTCTTTGAAAATCTCATAGCTCTTTTTGAAGAAAAGCAATGCAGAATCATTTTGAACTTCCTCCAGACTACAAACACCTAATTGAAGAAGAGTATAACCATGCAGGGTTCTGTCGCCCGCAACTTTCGATAGACTCAGTCCGTGATGAAGATCACGATGAGCTTCTGGAAACTGGCCAGACGAATATTCATAAACTCCCTTATAGGTATACGCTTTCGCTTCACCTTTTTTGTAATTGATTTTTTTGCTCAGTTCGATCGCCTGTTTACCATAGTTAATTACCTTTTGATTGTCACGCGTGATATACTCATAGGTAAGTTGATTGAGAATATCAACCTTCTCAGTTCCCTTAGACTTATCGAGTAGTTGTTCCAGGCTATCCGTAACCCTTGACTGGCACAATGCAGCGCTGGATAAAAAGCCTATCAAAGAGGCGAGCAGAAGCACTTTGCCTTGAGTCATTTCATTTATAGAAAGCCTCGTAAAATTAAGCCGATTAGGCTTAAAAAAAAGATTGAATTGTATAATCAAACTACTGCTTAATAAAACCTATCGTATTTATCTGATAATGAGTTTATTTATATAATAAAATCACGCTCAAAAATGATCTTTTAAAAATCTATAACACTCACTTAAAAATGCGAAATAATCTTAGTATGATTTCGTTTAACTTTTTGGATTCAAGTACTTTTATAAAATTTAGAGTGTAGCCATGTCAATAACAAAACGATACCGAACATCTCCTTTCACCATTCGGTCATATGCTGTTTGGATGTTTTTGATGTCAATCAATTCAATGTCTGAAACGATATTGTGTTGAGCACAATAGTCAAGCATTTCCTGAGTTTCAGGTAAGCCACCAATTCCTGATCCTGCCAGACTTTTCCGACCATCCATTAAGCTGAAAGCAGGAACCTCACTTGGTGTAGGAGGTATACCGACCATAATGTGTGTACCGTTTGTTTTTAACAAAGACAAGTAAAGTTTCACATCATGTGGAGCGGAAACCGTATCAAGGATGAAATCAAAATACCCTTTTACGTTTTTTGTTTGCTGTCTATCCGAAGTTACAACAAACTTATGCGCTCCTAATTTTCTGGCATCTTCTTCCTTTGACGGTGATGTGCTTAAGACCGTTACCTCAGCACCGAAGGCAACACCAAACTTCACACCCATATGTCCTAGACCTCCTAATCCCAACACTGCAAGCTTATGTCCTTTACCAACTTTCCAGTGACGAAGAGGAGAATAGGTAGTTATGCCGGCACATAATAAAGGTGCAACTGCTACTAGAGATAGTTTATCAGAAATGTGCAATACAAAATCCTGGTGCACTACAATGGTATTAGAGTAGCCCCCATAAGTTGGTGTTCCATCTTTTTCTCTTGAGTTATAAGTGCCTACTGAACCGTTGAGACAATATTGCTCTAATCCTTCTTTACAGTTCTCGCACGTTCTGCAGGAGTCAACCAAACAACCAGTTCCGGCAAGGTCACCCACTTTAAACTTTTTTACCTGATTGCCGACTTTGATAACACGACCAACAATTTCATGACCAGGTACCATCGGAAAGATTCCCGGGAACCATTCATTTCGTATTTGGTGAAGGTCGGAGTGACAAACTCCACAATATTGAATGTCGAATTGAACATCATTTGGTCCTACTTCACGTCTTTCAAAACTCCACGGAGCCAAATTAGTTGTTGGACTTTGTGCAGCATATCCTTTTGCTTGAATCATTGGGTCTATTTTAATTAAGATTGAAAGGTATCGCGTCTCATTTTATGAAAAGCATCAAAGACCTAAATTTATTTTGATGAGCAAAATGTTATTCATACGGTCGATAAGCGATGAATTACTATTAAGACATTTGAAGGTTGTGAAATCATAACGCATTCAAAATCAACAGATAGAATGGTTTAAGAGACTAACCAAATGATGTAAGAGAAGGTTCTGAATTAATCAGCATCAAAAAAATCTCTAATAAAATTCTAATACTATTATAGAGCTCTTCAATTTTGAAGATCTCTATTGTAAGCGATTGTTTTCATCATTGCAATCGTTTTAATAAACGAAAATGCTTGCTTGTTAAAAACATGAATAGTATCTTCACCATGTCGACAAAAACTTTTGCTTCTATGGGAAAAGTACGAGACATCCTCCGCAACAAAGGAAATTCAATCTTCTCCATTGAACCTTCCGAAACTGTGTTCAGTGCACTTGAGTCCTTGGTTCGAAATAATATAGGTGCTCTCATGGTAGTGGAAGATGGAAAGTTCGTTGGCATTTTCACTGAGCGCGACTATGCGCGAAAAGTAATATTAAAAGGAAAAGCATCGAAGGGAACATTGGTCAGAGACATTATGACTCAACAACCAATAACCGTGACCATGCATACAACCATTCAGGAATGTATGAGCATAATGACGACCAAGTTTATCCGTCATTTGCCCGTTATCGAAGATGGTGAATTGGTTGGCTTAATATCTATTGGTGATGTGGTGAAGTTCATCATTGATGAACAAACGGGTATTATCGAATACCTTGAACACTACATAACCGGTCATCAATAATTACATATAGGACAGGAGTTGATTGCATTGGTTTGCAAGTCAACTGGCTTAACAACTCTAAAAATATTTTGCTGGAGGCAAAAACATTTTGGATAGTTCGTATGAAAATTCTGTGCCAATGTGGCCCCTGTTAGTATACACGGCCATCGTTCTCAGCCTGGTTGGTGCCATGCTTGGGTTGTCTTATGTATTAGGACAGCGCCATAAAGAACATGCGACTGATGAGCCCTATGAAGGAGGCATACTCAGCGATGGTTCGGCACGCATTCGTTTTTCAGCTCAATTTTATCTTATCGCAATGCTCTTCGTCATTTTTGACGTGGAGACAATTTTTGTTTTAGCATGGGCCATCGCATTTAGGGAACTGGGTTGGTATGGATATGCCGGTGTTACTATTTTCATTATACTTCTGGTAGTGGTGCTGATATATGAATGGCGAAATGGAGCATTGGATTTTGGCCCTGATGGTAAAAAGATTTTGAAAGCATATTGGAAATTTAAGAAGACAGAAAACCTGAACTACAAACCTAAAACGAAACTATGAAATGGTGGCTAAGCAAACCCGATGAACCAGGTGATGTGGTAAATGGAACAGGTTCGATGGAAGAAGCAATTAAACAAAGTCTGGTGTTGAGTTCAATGCAGGATTTGCTCGCTTGGGGAAGAAAGAATTCCATGTGGCCTTTTCACTTTGGTTTATCATGTTGCTTTGTAGAAATGGCAACGAGTATGACACCCAAATATGATGTAGCTCGATTCGGTGCAGAAGTAATTCGAGGCACACCTCGCGAAGCCGATGTTATGATCATTGCCGGAACAGTCTTTATTAAGATGGCTCCAATCATTAAGCGCTTGCATGAACAAATGATGGAACCCCGTTGGGTTATTTCAATGGGTTCATGTGCCAATTCAGGTGGTATGTATGATATATATAGTGTAGTTCAAGGCGTGGATAAATTTCTTCCTGTCGATGTATATGTGCCGGGTTGCCCGCCAAGACCAGATGCGTTTATGGAAGGTTTGACTTTATTAGCGGCTTCAGTAGGAAAAGAAAAAAGACCCTTAAGCTGGATGATTGGTGATCAAGGTGTGATCAGACCAGAGAAGGTTTCAGTAAAAGATAGAAAAATGGAGAATTGGAAAACGATGACAACGTTTCGCTCTCCGGATGAAGTATAGAGTTTTTGTTCTTGATTTTTATAAATGGGTGAATGAAGTGTGATTGATTGAGTACTAAGTTCCGGAATTGATAGTGAACACAAGGGGTGTTTAATGCATAGTATGGAGATAAAAAGTAATCTAATGGATCAACTACGGTTGAAGTTTGGTGATGACGTCTTCACCGAACAACCGTCAAAGGATGAGATTCTCACCCTGTGGATTCCATTGGGCCGTTTGAAAGAGGTGCTACCATATCTGAAGTCAGAAATTCCTCAGCCCTTTCCGTTATTATACGATATCACCGCCATCGATGAGCGCACCCGAAAAAAGGAAAACAATTATCCATCATCATCCTTCACGCTCGTCTATCACCTCTTCTCCTTCGAACGAAATAGTTTTATCCGACTGAAGACTGCTCTTCAAGAGAATAATCTTGTTGCGCCCAGTATATCCAAACTTTGGTTCAACGCCAATTGGTATGAGCGCGAGGTGTTTGATATGTTCGGGATCCGATTTGAAGGTCATCCTCATTTGAAACGATTGCTTATGCCTCAGTCATGGGTGGGTCACCCGTTGCGTAAAGAACACCCAGCACGTG
>JBDTTT010000058.1:0-32874 GCA_039930485.1 Chryseolinea sp. | reverse complement strand
GTCGTTGGCTTATAAGGTTTTACAACCAGTTCTTGCCATTCGCTTTCAAAGTCCGACTGTAAACTTCCTTTACTGGTGGTGCTTGCATAAATTCCAATCTGGCAGTAGGTACCTTTTTGATTATTCGTAATTGCATAACACACCACGCTAGCAGTGTTGTTTGTTTTCTTCCATCCTGTGGGAATAATGTAAGTGGTCAGATCTAAAGTTTCTTTTTGCGCGAATAGACACGTTGAAGAAAGTACAGAGATCATTAATACAATACTGGATTTCATATACGGATGTGTTTAAACACTCTTACAAGATAGTGTTATAGCGTTGACTTATAAATCACAAATTACCTCCTTAGGGTTGTGCATCGGATTTCTTTTTTTTCTTTAAAACAATCACAAACCAATACATTTCAAAGAAAGGTGCGGAAGCATAACCTCCGCACCGAATCAACCTAACCCAAACTAATCTAAGTTTTATATTACAATCATTAAGGAGTTCATCACGATAGTTTAAGGAACCTCAAGATGTGTTTTGATTTATTTAACATTGTAAAAATGGAAACATGAAATCATTTTATCCATCCCTTAAAAACAGGAGATTTATGAAGAGTGGAAAAATCATGGAAAAAGGGGATATAGGCTGAATAACCCATTCACGTAATTTGTAAATCGGTTATAAAGCGCTAGTTTACTAAATGATAAAAATTACGGCATTCATATGTTCTTGCCTCTTCTGTTTGCAGCTACAGGCTCAATCACCTGAAGTTGTTGATAGCTTGAAGCGAAACATTGATAAGAATGTGGCTAAGGATAGCTTTCGGGCAAAAGCAATCTATCAATATCTGAGAGCCACCATATATAACTCCTCGGATAATAAGCCTTATATTAACGAAATGCTGGCCATCAGCAGAAAGATTAATTATTCGAATGGTATACAGAAGGGGTTGATATTATTCGTTAAGTATTATGGCGACAGAGGTGATTTTCAGCAGTCATTTTTGTATGCTGATTCACTTTCTGCTTTTTTAAAAAACGACACATCGTATGTTGCTAACAGGGCAAGAGGTATTCTGTATTGGGATATGGCAAATAACTATATCAAGATTGGAGATTATAACAAATCAATTGAATATTACTTCCTGGCTGTGGGAGTTTTCGAAAAATTTGGTGATCATGATTATTTGTGCTCGCTATACTCCAACATATCAGACGTGTATACAAATACCTCTGATTCAGTGAAGTCAATGGAATACATAACCAAGGCATTGGCTGAGGCTGAAGAGTCTGAAAGTGATGACACCAAATGCTTTGCGCTGTTGAATTATGCAACCGAGCTGACCAATAGAAAACAGACCGATCAAGCACAACAAGCATTGGATAAAGTAGAACCAATCGTTCAACGATTAGGAAACTCCTCCTATTCACAACATTATTTTTACGGTAAGGGATTAGTGTCAATACTCCGTAAGGATTTTAAAGATGCCATTGTTCAGTTAAAAAAATCGCTTCAATTCGCACGAACGAATGATGATGTGCATCAGGTAACAGGTGTAATGAAAGAACTTTTCGATTGTTTCATTGCTCTGAATGACTTCGCTGAATCAAAAGTATACCTTGACTCTACGCTTTCACTTGCGAAAGATGCTGGTCTAAAAAAACGGAGAAGAGAAGTGTATGATGGCTTTGCTGCATGGTATGATAAAAAGGGTGACTACAAGAAAGCGAATGCATACCTTCAAAAATCAAAAGCACTGAATGATAGCATTCTTTCTGAAGAAAAAAACGAACAGATTGCTTCTCTTGAAATACGTTATCAGGTGGCGGGCAAAGAAAGTGAAATCAGGAATTTAAAAACAGAGAAGGAATTGCAGGAGCTTTCTATTCGTGAAAAGAACATCCTCAATTATATTTTGATCGGTAGTGCTGTCACGATACTTATTATCTCTTTACTTTCTTACCGAACGTACAGCCAAAAACAGAAACTCCAACAACAGCGCATCAACGAATTGGAAACAGAGAAACAACTGACCGCTACCGAAGCTGTAATGAAGGGTGAAGAGCAAGAGCGTACCCGATTAGCCCAGGATCTTCACGATGGATTAGGTGGCATGCTTTCTGGAATTAAATACTCATTCAATACTATGAAAGGAAATTTAATCATGACGCCTGATAATCAACAGGCTTTCGAACGCAGCATGGATATGTTGGACAGTTCCATAAAAGAAATGCGCAGAGTAGCGCATAACATGATGCCCGAGGCATTGGTAAAGTTTGGGTTGAACACGGCCTTAAATGATTTTTGTAATGACATCAATCAAAGTGGAGCACTGAAGGTAAGTTATCAATCTATTGGATTGACTGAAGACGAGATGACGCAGACCACAGCAATAACGATTTATCGTATCGTTCAGGAGTTGATCAACAACACCATGAAGCATGCATCGGCAACAACCGCCATTGTTCAGGTAACAAAAGCGAATGATCGGGTTTCGGTAACAGTAGAGGATGATGGTAAAGGATTTGACACTTCGATATTGAATCAATCGAAAGGTATTGGATGGACTAATATTCAGAACCGAGTCGACTTTTTAAAGGGTAAACTGGATGTTCACTCTTCAGCAGCAAAAGGAACCTCTGTACTAATTGAATTTACAGTCTGATGGCAATCAAGGTTTTCATAACAGATGATCATTACATGGTGGTGGAAGGCATCCGATCACTGTTACAGCATGAACAAAATATAGAATGGATGGGCCACGCCACTAATGCTACTTCCTGTCTTGCATACCTCCAGCAAGAACAGCCCGATGTTATTTTAATGGATATCAACATGCCTGATAAGAGTGGTATTGATTTGTGTAAAGAAGTAAAAGAAAAGTATCCGTCCATTCGTATTATTGGTTTGAGTACTTTTAATCAGCAAAGCTTTATTCAAAAGATGATGGACAATGGTGCGTCAGGATATGTGTTGAAGAATGCAACAAAAGAAGAAATTATTGAAGCGATTGAAACGGTCGTGAGCGGAGGTAAATTTTTAAGCCTGGAAGCCGCTTCAACGATGAGGGAAAATAGAAATGCCAACATTCCCATTATTACGCGAAGAGAAAAAGAAGTACTACTCTTAATTGCAGAGGGAATGACGAACAACGAGATTGCCGAAAAACTATTCATCAGTTCCACTACCGTGGACACCCATCGCAAAAATTTACTCGCTAAGTTCGATACCCGAAATACAGCATCATTGATCAGGCTCGCTTCCCAAATGCAGTTTATTTGATTGACTAATTCTACTCCTTGATTTTTGCATCAATCCACAAATGGCTGTACCAATGCCAAACACCTTTCTTATCTGGAACAGTAATGGTATAAAGTGTTCTCCTTCGTTTTGTGATGGGTGCTGTCGATTGAAAGGTAATGGTGGCTTTATCTGTATTCTTTTCAATAATCTTAAAACTACATTTACCGCCTTGAACAAAACATTGTAGTTGATCAAGTCGTAAGTCAGTTGATTCGATCGTAAGTTTTAGAATAGGTTGCCTGTTAACAGGCAATTCAAAACTATTGGGCGAGCGTTCTAAAATCTTCAGGGGTTTTGCTTTGGCCTTCTCTACAAACTTATCAATACCTGAATAAGCTTCTGACATCGGAAAGCGAGGACACATAAATAAATCGCCTTCTGAATATATCACTCCTGAGTTTTGTGCTGCTGCTGCTTTGAAACCAAGTTGTTTTACAATATTTTTCATTTCTGCATCAAACTCGCCATAGGGGTATGAAAAAACAATGGGAGTGAAGTTGAGATTTTTCTGAATGATAGATTGACTCAGTTCAATTTCATCTTTAAATATTTTATAGCGCGTGTCAACGGGTCTGTTCATGAAATAATCATGGGAGTGTGTATGATTACCAATCTCTACTTTACTTTTCATGGCTGTCTTTAACATCGTCCAGTCCATGTAATCGCCACCACCAACGGTTTCCGTGTTGATAAAAAGGGTTGAAGAGAAATTATATTTCTTTAACAGAGGTAATCCATTTTTAAAAAAGCTTTTGTAGCCATCATCAATGGTGATGACCGCTATTTTTCTGATGGGTTGATCGGAGCGTAAATATTCTATAGCATCAGAAAAATTTAATAACTCGAAATTATTTTTCTTCAACCAATTCAAATGAGATTCAAAATCTTTGATTGAGACATTGGTAGTTGGATAACGCGAATCACCAAAGCGATGATAAATAAAACACATAATGGTTTTATCCTTATCAGAGGATATGATTTCGGTTTCAATCGGCTGCGTCTTTCCATTGCTAACTACTATCAACAATACATTGAATAGCAGAATGAATTTTAATATAAAAGAATTAGTCTTCATGAATGTATTCCGGATTGATCTGGTAATGATCATAACGGGTGAAGTCATTGACCTCAATCATTTTTTTAAGCTGACGCGTGTACGCTGATCTTCGCTCAGAGAAATTTTTAAGATGCGTGAGCAGCAAGAAGGGGTCTTCTGTTTTCTGTCGCGCCACTCGTAAAGGAATGTAAGGTCTGGCCTTTCCTATAATTTCAAAATAGTGAACGATGGATTCAGACATATCCTTATATGATCGCAAATAAATTCTTTTCTTGCTACGTGTTTTGGCAGCTGCAATGCGCGGCTCATATCGGTTGAACGACCATACACCAAAGAGATTGCTGCCTTCCAGAAAAAAGCGGGATTGTCCCCATCCACTCTCCACTGCTGCTTGTGCCAAAACAAGGCTATTAGGTAAGGTGATCATTCGGGCAATAAGATCATTAAGACTGCTGGCTTTGTACTTAACTTTTAAATCTTTATAAAACACACTGTCTGATTTCTCCCATGATTTTTTTTCCTGCAGATAAAGAAGCTTCCGTTTATTCTCTTCAACACGATGGCGTGCTACCAGAATAGAAGGCAAAACAGCCGATACGAAAGTGGCTTTAGCCTTGGGTACCGGCAGATATTCCAGACCGCTTACATTTGTGTAGAGAACAGGCTTTACGAGTGAATCGGAAACGAGTACAATCTGCTTCAGCGAATCCACCGCGACAGACGTAGTTTGAATGGTCTTTGTATGATAGGATTTATTCAGGTCGCAACCCGATAAAATCGATGCATAAATAAGTGTACAAATGATAGGTAAAAATCGCCTCATGTAGGGTGAAGACAGGTACATGCAAGGTACCAATTCTATTGAAGAAGGAGAAGACGCATTTTGCAAAACAAATTATTGAACATCTTTTAAATTGTATACATTTCCGCATTCAGGACCCCTCTCTATACATTATGACAAAAATTAACAAGGGCTTATTCATTCTTTTTATTCTTTTATCAGGGAATTTAGTAGCACAGAAACACACTACAACCATTGGTTTGGGATGGGCGAATACATCCGTCAATACCGTATCGTTTCGGAAAAATGCGCTGGTCACGCATAAAAATATGCAGTATGCAGCGTATTATGATGTGGACAGTGTGCTGACATTGGCCAGGCGAAAGACGAATGAAGAAACCTGGGAAGTAAAACGAACACCTTATAAAGGAAATGTTTTGGATGCTCACAATGCCATCAGCATGATGGTGGATGGTGATGGTTTTATACATGTAGCCTGGAATCATCACAACAATCAGTTAAACTATTGCACCAGTGTTGAACCTTATTCGCTTGAGCTGTCGAAGAAGAAGATCATGATCGGGAATAATGAAAAAGATGTTACCTATCCTGAATTCCATCGTTTGCCTGTGGGTGATTTGATTTTCCTTTATCGCAGTGGCGAATCGGGTGATGGTAATCTGGTGATGAACCGATACAATGTGATTGCAAAGAAATGGAAGCGCATACAAACCAATCTGATTGACGGAGAGAAACAGCGCAATGCATACTGGCAAACTTTTGTGGATGCGAATGGTGTAATTCATTTGTCATGGGTTTGGCGCGAGACGTGGGATGTATCAACTAACCATGATATGTGTTACGCGCGTTCAAATGATGGAGGTATAACCTGGCAAAACACAACAAATGAAAAATATACATTACCTATCCGCGCGGATAATGCGGAGTATGCTTGTCGTATTCCAAAGGGAAGTGAATTAATTAATCAAACCTCTATGTATGTGGAAGAAGGAAAAATTTACATCGCTACATACTGGCGCGCCAGTGGGGGTATTCCTCAATATTTTTTAGTAGAACACAATGGTGTTTCATGGAGCGCCCATCAGGTGAGCAATCGCACACTTGACTTTTCGTTGTCAGGTATTGGAACAAAGAAGATTCCAATAGCACGACCCGAAATCGTGGTTCGAAAGAAAGGGAAGAAGGAACATGAAGTCATTTTGATTTATCGCGATGAAGAGAGGGGTAGTCATGTGAGTATTTTTGTTGGAAATCCTGAAGAAGAAAATTGGGTAAGTCGCGATTTAACCATGACTTCCGTTGGAAGCTGGGAACCCAGTTACGATACTGAGCTTTGGAGAACGGAAGAAATTTTGGATCTTTTTGTTCAGCAAACCGGACAAGGTGATGGTGAGAAAGTAGAAAACATCGGTCCACAGCCGGTGACTGTTTTGGAATGGGACGGTAAAAAGAAATAGATATTTAATTTGAATAATCTAACGACAACAATTATTACATGAAATACATTTTCCTTCTATTAATTTCTGTTCTGGTATTTTCTTTGGATTCATCCGCACAGAAAAAATCAAAATCAATTGAGCTATTTAATGGAAAAGATTTAAGTGGCTGGCATGCTGATGTTCCCGATATGGACAAAGATCCTAACCTTAAAACTCCATTTATCATTAGAAATGGAATGCTGGTTAGCCTAGGTACTCCTGGAGGTCATTTGATTACGGACGCCATCTATCAAAATTACAAACTCGAAATACAATATCGCTTTGCAGGCACGCCCGGAAATTGTGGTGCCCTTGTGCATGTTTCTATACCACGGGCGTTGTATGGTATGTTTCCGAAATCAGTTGAAGTACAAATGATGCACGAGAATGCCGGTGACTTCTGGTGTATTGTAGAAGACATTACGGTTCCCGAAATGGAGAAGAGACGCGGGCCAAAAGAAAACTGGGGCATCACCGAAGGCAAGGAGCGCAGAGTAATAAATCTTACCGATGGATCAGAGAAACCATTAGGTGAGTGGAACACGATGATTATTGAATGTGTTGGCAATGCCATTAAAGTTTGGATGAACGGAGTACTGGTTAATTATGGATTTGATTGTACAGCATCAAAAGGTCAGATCGCTTTACAAGCAGAAGGCTCAGAAGTTGAATTTCTAAAAGTGACGTTGATAGGAATTGAGAAGATTACGGAGTAGAAAGAATTAAATTGATTGTGTTTTTTTGGGAGTTTGGTTATTTGAGAAGTTACAGAGGATGGCTACCTTGGTGTGTAACAATAGGTGGATATAGGCGATATTGCTTATAGCGAATTGTTGGGGGCAATTGCAAAATAAAATTGAGTTGACATGAAAAAATTTCTGGACATAATTAGAATTCCTGCGACAATCCTAGGTGGACTTGGACTCATTTATACAATTTACATCCACCTCAATGCTATGGACTACGCTGACATTTCGGTTGGGGACAAAGTTCCGGGATATTTACAATTTGGAATTTTTGCTATTTGGTTGACAGCAATAGGCGTTGCAATTAACCGACAAAAAGAATTAAAAGTCGAGAATGCGGACTTTAGGACTAGACTTAAAATATTTTACAAAACTCTGTTTGGTGAGGCACCCATACTGATGATTATCATTTCTATTGCGGCTTTCTTATATGGAAACTATTACGGTTGGTTGACCAATTTTAATTATGAAGGAATCCCCGACATTATTAACGGGAAATTGGTTCTTCATAATCATGGACAAATAATTAAAGAATTGACAGAGACTGAGTTTTTACAATACAAGGCTGATGATATTAAAAATTCGACAGCTAGTTCAATGATGTTTTATTGCGTTGGGACAGGTATTCTTTTTCCCCGACTGAATAAATGAGGGACCTGCAACGGCACCCAACAATGCATAATCAATGACTGGGTACAGTGTAAATTTGTAGTTCAGTTTTTCAATATTTGTAAACTTGTATCAGGATTAAAAACTAAAACCTGTAAACCTATTTTAGGACGGGTAACAAATTACGTTTTGTGTCGTGGGACAGTGACGCGCTTCGACCACTCGCCACTGCTTATGCACAAACGGTTAGAGGCTATAATTTGACGACAGTGCGAAACCAACCGACAGTGCATAAATACCATGATAACTATCACGACCAGACCATTTACTGACGAAGAAATAAAACGACAGACAAAACAACTGCCGAGTGTTTACAAACGGTTTGAGGGATTTGTTATGAAATTTATTTTTATCGTATTGGCGTTGGACATTCCTCTGCTTGCATACGACCACTTCTCTCCTGTAGCTTCCAAAATTCAGGCAGTCTATTGTATAGTAATGGTGGTAGTAGCGTTGCTGTTGACCTTTTGGATTACTAAAAAATGGGAGGGCGGACTTAGTATCAATAAATATATTTCTGACATTAACTCTGGACAAGCGGAAGTTATTCATGTAACGACTACAAGAGCAATTAAGCGGGAGGACGCAGAAGATTTTGGTGTTGCGTATTACATTGACATTTTGGACAACGGACTGCCAAGAACATTATTTTTATGGGGGCAGTATTTAGACGAACTTGAACATGACAAGACGTTTCCGAATACCGAATTTGAATTCATTAGAAAAAAGGGAAGTGACGAATTTATTGACTTCAAAACATTAGGACAATATTTCAAAGAAGAGAAAACTCTGCCACCGTTTAACAAGCCAGTTTGGGACAGTGGCACTTTCCCGGTAAACGGACAAATTCTTGAACAAACTATTGACCAAATAAAATGACGGCAGGATTTAACATGGACAGTATTACAGCCGCTAAGAATGAACTATGCTAAAAAGTCAAGAAAAATATTAATGAATGCAACGCCCCTAGTGCAAGAGTCTCGCTTGAGCTTTCAATACTTTCAGCGTCCGCTGATAGTATCATTCTTAAATCAAGAATACAGCCTGGTATGATTCATACCAATAGAATTTATCTCTCTTAGAATTTGTACAGATCGACCAACAATCGTGAATTTTTGATTAGTGTTTCTTTTACGCGTAAAAGAAATAATGTAGATTGTGCGCAAGTGATGTAATTATTATAAACAAACCTTATCCTAAAACATGAAACTTATTAAACTCTTTTTCTTCATCCTTGTGTGTACTACTGCCTCTGCACAAATAAATAAAGCAGCTCTTATCTCCGTATTTGGTGATCGAAACTTGTCTGATAATCCATTAGACACAAAAATCTACGAGGCGATAATGAAAGACACCGCCTTTAATTTAACGCCCATTGTAAATAAATTTGACAAAACCATTCGTGAAAAATTTCTTCCCCAATTTCCCTTTCCATTCCTTGCAAAGGATGAGGTAGTGAAGGCACAAGGTTATGCTGAATTGAAGGAGCTTACCCGTTGGGCAAAAGACAATTGGTATTCGACACCAGCCGACAGTTATGTTCCGATTGCTGCCTTTGGTGTTGCAGATGACACGGATGCTATAAAGAAATCATTTGAAGTCGTTCAGCAAGGAGTAGACGGGGTGATGATTGCTTACGTAAGCTTTAATATTTATGATGCCGGAGGCTTTGGTCCAATGGCGAAGAAAAAAGTTTATGCTTATGTTAATCTCAAGATCTTTAATAAGGAAGGAAAAAGAATATTTAAACTGAAGGAGAGAGCTTCATCTGATGAAGGGGTTTTAGCAGTAGGTGGAATTATTACAGACTTTGGTAAACTGAAGCCAATGATTGCGTCAGCTGCTGACAATCTGTTGAAAGATATGGAAGACAAACTTGCAAAGTCGCTGGCTAAAATGACAAAGCAAATGGATAAGTATAATAAGGATTAAGAAGCAAGAGCCTAAAAATTAAAGTCATCTGTTCACAATTGCGAACAGATGACTTTTAATTTTATACAGGTTTGGTCTGTAAAGAAGGCTCTTGTTTTTTTTTTGCGGAATATTAAACGTTTGTTTTTACAATAGTAACGCGCAATGTATAAACTGTCTTGAACCAGAATAATTTTCCTTTGACTAATACTGAAATATGAGTTCAATAGAATTAAATGAAATTGCGCTCAAATGGTTTGCTGCGTTTAATGATCAGAATATTGAAAACCTTCTTTTACTTTATGATGATCAGGCAGAACACTTTAGTCCGAAATTAAAAGTGCGCCATCCTGAAACGAAAGGTCTTATAAAAGAAAAAACTGCTTTGGGTGCCTGGTGGCAAGATGCTTTTGAGCGTTTGCCTACGTTGCAGTATGAAGTGATTCGTCTTACTCCTTACGAGAACCGGATTTTTATGGAATACATTCGACACGTTGAAGGCGAAGATGATCTTTATGTAGGTGAGATGCTCGAACTTGAAAATGGACTTATCATTAAGTCAAGTGTGTTCCATCGATAAGGGTTTGATATCTACAAAGAAAATAAATCTTCCTCTTCAGCCATTGACGATGAAAAGTATTTAGCTAGGCAGATCTTACATTGAGCCGGTCATCAATATCCTTTTCGTCTGGTAATTGTCTTTGGTTTATAAAGGCGCCTAACTCTCGAGTACATAAATCAAGATTGCGAATGCAATCTTTAAAATGATTCAGCACATCACTCCATTGATCCGTGTGAATAGCATTCAATTTTAAAAGCTCCACCAGTCCAAGCATAGTAGCGATGGGTGCTCTGACTTTATGCGATGTCATAAAAGCAATGCGCTCAATGTCGTCAACGTATTTTGACATTCTCATTTCGGCCATTTTTATAGCCGAAACGTCACGACCAATGGTTAGAATCTCATAGAGTTGTCCTGACTCATTAAATATCCCACGGATAGAAAGTGAGATCCAAACTTTAATACCATTGGCATTTGGTAATTCAAAAACGTCAGAGATTTCAGGATTGTCAATAGATAGTTGAAATATTTTTTTGACAAAATGAAGGGGTATTCCCGGTAGAGGATATTCTATTATGTTCGTGCCAATCAAGGATGGTTGATCTTTACCGATGAATTCGCAATACCGGTCATTCACAAAAAGTCGTACACCTTCTGCGTTGCAGAGTGACATGAAATCGGGTTGATTATCAACCACAGCACGATACCGTGCCTCACTTCTCATCAAGCTTTCGAGGGCTTCATTTTTTTCATTTAATGCGTTTTTAGTGGTCGTTATATTTGAACTCAGGATCAGATACGATTCAATTGTTCCGTTTTCGTTTCGAACGGGAAGAATGTTGGTCTTTACCCATAAAATCGAGCCATCCTTTGTCATGCTCTTAATCTCGCCCGACCAAGACTCTCCTCTTGAAATAACAGATTGAATAGCCCTGAAATCATCTTCACGCATGCAAACGAGATTCAGTTTACTGATCGGCTTTCCAATTAGTTCGTGTTTTTCATACTTTGTTAGTTTACAGAATTTATCATTCACCCATGTTATTGTACATTTACTATCCAAAACCGCCAATCGAATGTTGGAGATAATTGCATCGGCATATGCATTAACAAAAACGTTCATAATGTTTTTTTTTACCAAATTCATGAAGACGCCTTCTCTGTCTGTCTATTTCACTTGACAAATATGTATATCATTGATTACCATTCATAAAATAGACTGAGACAAAACTGTAGCCATTATGGTGGACAAGAAAGTAGACATTGACAAAAAAAAGACAAGCTGAATAGGTCAGGAGCCCTTTTTAACCTGATTTGAACTCCATATCTAAACCATACTGATCTGCAAAGTGAAAACGATCATTAGTAAGAGACTTATTCGAATAGCGATTGCCACCATTACCTCTCTATTGGTTCTTAATTTTATTTTAACCCGTTCCAACAATCAAATTATTGAAGAAAACAGGTCTCTTCAGAGTCAGGCTGTAGAAATTAAAACAACGGTTTCTCAATTTGCGATCATCATTATTCATAACCTGGACTTAGGTCTTAGAAGTTACGCGCTTTTTAATGATGAAAAATACCTCTATCCCTTGCATATTGCGGTTAAGCAAAAGGATTCTATTATTAATGTTGTTCAGCAAGCGTTAACTCGTCAGGGATATCCTCTTGAAGAGTTTCATTCATTGAAGGATTCTATCGATGCATACGCAATGCTGAATTTACAACTGGTTGATTTGTTTAAAGCCAATCAAATGGGGGAATTCTACCACTTGGCAAATCAGGACAAGGGATATCACTTGTGGCTGCAGTATGAAAAACTGGCAAAGAAGATTTATGAATTTGAAGATGAGATTACGCGCACCGCTTTTGATCGTTATACTAAGGCGGAGTACAACAACTATCTGATTCAGCTGCTTTTATTTTTGATATGCGTACCTACATTATTGATTACATCATATCACACGTATAAGAAATTTGCGTTTGAGGTAAAACTCCGAAAGGCTGAAGAAGAAAAAGCCTTTATGCTTGCTACTCAAAATGAAAAACTGGAACAAGCTGTAGACGAACGAACCCAGGAGCTTCAACAGGCCAATAGGATGTTACAGATTCAACATGAGGAGATATCAGCGCAGAACGAGGAGATTACAGCACAGAATGATGAGTTATGTAGACAACGGGAAGAACTTGTTTTGAACAACCAGGCACTAAGGGATTCGAAGCAACAACAACTTGATATCTATTCACAAAGCCTGATGGAGAAATCAGAGTTGATCAATCATCTAAATGAAGAAATTGAATTGCTAAAAAAATTACCTACGCCCAATCATGAGCAGGTGGAAAAATTCAGCAAAGTTTTACATTCCACAATTCTTACAAATGAAGATTGGGAAAAGTATAAGAAAATATTTGAAGAAGTTTATCCGAATTTTTTTGCGAGTCTTCGATATCGCTTTCCGGATATCACCGCTTCTGAATTGAGATTAGCGGCATTGATCAAAATGAATTTATCTCTTCGTGAAGCGGCTGATACACTTGGTATCTCTGCAGAAAGCGTAAAAAAATCACGGTATAGACTAAAGAAAAAAATTGCTATCGGTGAGGATGATTCGCTTGAAGAATTTATACGGAGTTTATAGTAACGATTGTCCTTCAGAAATTAAATCTCCACCGCTCTTCCATCTTCCCACACTAATCCAAACTGATGTCCGTACTTTTTCACCCAGTTTTTATCTGTTGCAAAATCAAATAGTTCAACAAGACCTTTTGATTCAAGTTCTAAAAGCTGTGTATCGCTTGCGCCTTTCATGCTGATGTATCCGCCATCGGCATATTGAAATTGAACGCCTCCTTTGAAATCACCTTTCTGTAACCAGTTTTGTATGTGGCGAAGGCGTTCACCGATTTGTTCACTTAATTCAATCGCCTGCCTCAATGTGCCATCAATATCCTGAATGCGTCCATCGTTGTTGAAGTCATCGTTTCGCAAAAAACGAATGGGGTTAATGTGGATTTCAGCGGAATAGCGGTTAATCATAAAATAATGTGTTGAATATGCAAAGATAGAAGTAGCATATTGGTGTGAAGGTAAATTTCACACTCATAGTGTAATTGTATCTTCTTTTATCGAATTGTAGTCGACTCTAAATGAGTATAATCTATTTATGGTCAAGCAGTTAACAATAATATATTATCTCAATGTTAATTCAATGTTAAATTCTTAATGTTTGGGTAACATGTAAAAATATAGTTTTGCGTGACTTAATTATTCAATAACCATACGATAATAACCAAGTAATAACGAATGCTTATGAAGTCAATAATCGGCTCTTTAATTTTTGTTTTCAGCATCATCACTGGTTTTTCACAAATCGCTCCAACCCCTGTTCAGAATTTTGGAAGTTCTCCTCGGTCTTATACAGAGCGCAAATCGTTTTGGACTGAATTCAATATTGGAGGTTCGATTTCAAAAGATAAAAGATGGCAATATCAATTGGACTATCAATATCGAAGGGCTGCAGATGCAAGTTACATACAAGGTGGGAGCCATGGAAACATTTTTAAAGAAGGGTATCAACAAGTTTTTCGTCCATGGATACACTATTGGGCAGTTCCGGGAGCAGTAAGACTTTCACTTTCACCGATCGGATATTGGGTTACATGGACACCTGGTGAAGAAACTGAATTGTATCCAAATAAAGATGGTAAGACAACAGGTCAAAGCGTTTTTCCTGAATTTCGAATTTGCCCTCAGGTTACCACTACTCATAACATAGGCCGGGTGCAATTCATCCAGCGTTACCGCTATGAATTCCGTTTTCTGGGGGAGAGAAGAGCGGCTGATAATAATCTGTCGGATTTTGGTAAGGGGTTTAATTTTGCACCTACTAATTTAAGCGATCAAACCACGGCAAATGGCTGGTACGGTAACAATCATTTAGGCAGACTTCGTATTCAGACGAGACTTCAAATGCCATTAAACAAACCTAAAATGGGAGATAAAACGTTGTACGCCAATGTGTGGAATGAATTGTTCATTGCTACAGGTCATCATGTTCCAAATGCTAAGCTCTTAAACCAAAATCGTTTTGTAGCGATGTTGGGTTATCGTTTCAACGGTGACGTTCCCATTAAAATTGAAGGTGGAATTACCTTGCAGACTTTATTTGCTTATAATATGAATACACCTCCTACTAATCCGAATGTAACGTACTTGAAGAACAATGTGGAGAACAACACCGCATTTACGGTCTATGTAATCTTCGATGAATTTCACAAGCTGTTTGCAAGAAAAGAAAAGAAGAAAGAGACTAACTAGGAAATTATAACCAATTGTTCTTCTCAGTTTTAAAGAGAATAAAAAATCCAGTATTCAATGGATGAAGACTGGATTTTTTATTTAATACAAGCTATCCAATCATTTATTCTGATTTATATCAGTTGATTTCATAGCGGTTGTCATCTTTTCATATTTCTGGTTATTTTAATTTTGAAGCAACTTCTTTTATGTTGCATTACTTACTTGCTTTCATCATACTCATTCATGGGCTAATTCACTTCATGGGCTTTGCCAAAGCATTTGGTTATGGAAATATTCCCCGGCTAACGAAGAACATTTCGAAGCCTATGGGCAGACTTTGGTTTGTAACAACTGTTCTTTTTATGGCAACAACTTTCCTTTTGCTATTGAAAAGGGAAGAGTGGTGGATGATTGGATTTGTTGCGATTATAATTTCTCAAATCGTGCTGTTTACAGTTTGGAAAGATGCTAGGGTTGGATCCATTGCAAATGGTATTATTTTGATATCCATTATTTTTGCGTTTGGAACCTGGAGATTTAGCAAATCGTATGCAGATGAAGTAACAAATGATATTGCAGCAAACACTTTCTCATCAGACTCACTCTTAACAGAAGCAGACATTCAACATTTACCTGAACCAGTTAAAAAATACATTCGATATACAGGGTCAATTGGTAAACCTAAAGTGAAGAGTTTCAAAGTGGAGTTTGTTGGAAAAATAAGAAAGAATGAGGAGTCATCTTGGATGCCCTTTACATCTCAGCAATATAATTTCATGGACGCTACCTCTCGTTTCTTTTTCATGAAGGCAACAATGAATCATCTGCCGGTTGCCGGGTTTCATTCCTTTAACAATGGAGAGGCCTTTATGGATATTCAACTATTGTCTTTGTTTCGAGTGCAATATCAAACTGGAAAAGAAATGGGAATTGCAGAAACTGTTACCTTCTTTAATGATATGTGTTGTATGGCGCCTGCTACGTTAATTGATAATCGGGTGAAATGGTTAGATGGTGATGATCATAAGATGAATACTTCATTTACAAATAATGGCATCACTATTTCAGCAACCCTGTATTTTAACGATGCTGGGGAACTGATTAATTTTATTTCGGATGATCGGTATGCGACAGGAGAAAATAATATGATGAAGAAAATCAAGTGGTCTACACCATTGAAAGATTACAAAGAGATTAATGGTTATAAACTGGCAGGTTATGCCGATACCATTTATCATTATCCCCAGGGAGATTTAGGTTATGGAACGTTCAGTTTAACAAACGTGGAATACAACCCCACCTTTAACAATAAGTTTTTTGCTTTTACTTTTTAATGGAATAGGTTCACATATCAGCTTATAATTCTCAGAATAAATGCCGGACGAATACAAATCCAATCAATAAAGACCAATACAGTAGGATAAACATCACATGAATGATGATCGTCTTGATGATGATGATGAAAATGTTGTTGTCGAAGAATTGCTTGAAGGCAACAATCATATAAACGAGAAAGGTAATCTGGAAGATATTGTTATTCAATCGTGCGTGCCCGAAAATAAGATAAAGCGGTATGAAGATGATGACCATAAACAGATTGATCTGCCCCATCATAAGCGACTGTAGCACCAGATTTTCAGCAAAATTATAGCGCGGTTTCTTAAAAAATATCCACGACAAGAAAGTCATCAGGGGCACAACTAGAACAAGGCTGATTATTTTACCATGATGAATAAAAATCTCCATGCTTTCTCGCATGTACATTGCAAATTGTTCTGGCATCCGGCCAAAGGACCGGACACCGTTGCCTCCGCCTCCCATGGCTTCAAAGTATCCACTTTTCATCACCACTAATGCGTAGATGGCGGAAGCAATTACTAAAAAGCTAAAGGGGTTAAAATACTTTTTGCGTTTTCCATCGATGTACTCCTTGGCCACAAATCCGGGACGAAGTATCATTTCTTTTACTAAGAGAAGAATTCCTTTATCCGTATGCGTGAGCGCATGAAAGAACTCATGAAAAAGATGTGATAATGTTATTTTATGAGTGTCCGCTTTTTGTCCGCACTCTTGGCAAAATTTACCAGTTAATGGAGCGGAACAATTTTTACAGATTAGGGTAGGTGAGGTCATATTTCAAATTCGTTGATATGAAATAAATCTAATTTATCTCTACTCTTCAGTCACAAAAGAAGAAGTGCTTTCGAGGGCACGTATACGGCTAAGGTATTCCTGTTCTTTGCGAAGCATTTCTTCCTGCGTTGCCGATAGTTCTTCCATGTTTTGGCGCATTTCTTCTTCCTGCGATTTCATCTCTTCCGTTTGCTGTTGAAGTTGCCCAACCATTTCGCGCGTGCGATCATTCATGCGGATGGAACCAATGGAGGCCGCAATGCTTTCGGTTAACTTTTCCAGGAAGGTAATTTCGAAAGGTAAAAATTTATGGAACGATGCTACTTCAATCACACCGAGTAATGTGCCATTGACTTTCAGAGGTAATAGAATCAACGAATTGGGATTGGCTCCTCCTAAACCAGAAGTAATACTGATATAATGATTTGGAATTTCAGTGAGGTGAATGGTTTGACCTTCTAGCGCACACTGACCAATAAGCCCTTGTCCCTGTTCAATTTTCTTGGTCATGAATTTTTTCTTCTCGTATGCATAACATGCTACCAGGTCTAGAGGACGATTATCATCCTCTTCATTGATTAAAAATAATCCACCCTGGTTTGAACGTGAATAGGTAACAACAAACTTGATGATGTTATAGTACAGTTCGTCAGTAGACTGATTCGCATGCAGAATATCACCAATCTTTGCCAGCCCCTCGGTTGTCCATTTGCGTTGCTTTTCCCCTTCGGCTGTTACACTAAGTTGATTGCGCATGTTAACTAATGAATTACCCAAAACATCATTTGTATTTAACTCAGGTAATTCAGCAGACAGATTTCCTTTTGCAATTTCATCTGCAAAAGTAGATTTAAGTTGTACGCTTTTTGCCAATTGACCAAGCGAGGCAGCCATCTGACCAATCTCATCTTCATTCTGATCATCCTCTAAAATGCGAACTACTTCACCCTGGCTTAGTTTGTATTGGATATCGCGTATGGTGTGAAGTCGTTGAATAATATTTCTTCTAAAAAATTGAAATACAAAAAAGGCAATGATCGAAATCACGACTAAACAAACCAACACCGCTGTAAAATTTTCACGTGAAAAGAAGGCAGACCATGAAACTGTTGATCTTGGAATAAATACATACGTCCTCCAATCCTTTCCTTCAAACGTATAAGCGCCATAGGATTCCGCCTGACCAATATTAAAGTGCGCAACGTTAATATCATCGTTTGGGGTTTGAACAGAAGATACGTGAGCGGAATCTGCTACAACTTTGGCTTGCATCAGTTCTTTATCGCGCGCACTGATGATTTCACCATTTTGCCTTGTCATCACAACGAATGATCCTTCATGCTCTTTTAATAGATTGTCCTCAGCCTCTTCCCGAATTCCCTCAGTAACTTCCTGCCACGATGCAAAATTATACCAGACGCCAATTACCTCTCCAAGATCATTGCGAACTGGCGCAGCGAAAGCCATACCCGATCCATTTGTTCCGTAAATGTTCGCTACATTTTTATTCAGTATGAAATCAGAAAACCAGGCTCCGCCTTTTGGACCAGCGGGCGAAGTACATATCTTAAACCAACTCTCTTCTGAAACATTGGAATGTAAAACAGAACCAGAGTTGATGGGCTCACCGTTTTTATTTTTTGTATTTACCACCAATACTTTTCCGTTACGATCGCACAGCATCATTAAATCATACAATACATAATACGCAGTCATTGTGTTGACGAATTGCTGCATAGCAGGAGCAACAGAATCCTTCTCTGCAGTCTGGACGGCAAGCCGGTTAAAGGCGAAAGCTTGCACATCGCCAAAGCGTTCATAGAAATTCCGATCTACCTTTTCCATAACCGACTGAGCGGTAAGGTTAGCAGTCACTTTTTTTGACACATTGTTAGAGGCGACTTCGTTGTATGTGAGATAATAGAAGAGGCATGCCAGTACTAACGTCAGCATACCAATGGTAATCACGCTTACTTTTGCAAAAGCACTGCGTTTGAAAAAATTTCGAATCATGGAGACTTTATAAAGTTTTTCTTATTGTATAAAGTTAATTGTATAAAAGCTTTAAGTTCAAGGTCTTGAGTTACACATTCTTAAAACTTCACCACACACCTTACTCAATATCGATACCTTAAGACTAAGCACTCTTATTTATTAAAAGACTTGAGTTTAATTTCAGTCAGCCTCCTTTTCGTGTCCAACGCAAAATCACCGTTCATCATCCAGTCGTAGTAGGAGGGTTCTTCTTTTAATACCGTTAGTACAGGTTTGTTTTTATGTTTGCCGAAGTTAAAAACTTCAACGCCTTTTTCATTGCGTACCATCCTGCCGGCAAGATCAACCAAACCTGATGCGGTTAATTTGTTTAGCGTCTCAATGTCATTTCGGATTTCACCTACTTTGCGCTCAAGCCCATCCGTTACGTCCATGCCATCATAGCGTTCTACCTGGGCAATCAAGACTTCCATTGTTGCTTCAGCATCGGCCTCTGCACTATGTGAATTAATAAGATCTTTATTGAGATAAAATTTATAGGCTGCAGAAAGCGTACGTTTTTCCATGAGGTGGAATATACGTTGAGCATCCACTATTTTCTTACGAGTGTAATCAAATTCAACTCCCGCGCGAAGAAACTCTTCTACTAAAACAGGAATATCAAACTTCAATACATTAAAACCACCCAGATCAGAACCTTCGAAAAACTTTGCGTAATCTTTAGCTACCTCTTTAAAGGTAGGTTTGTCTTTTACATCTTCATCTTTAATGCCGTGAATAGCAGTAGACTCTGCTGGGATAGGAATAGTAGGATTGATCCGCGTTGCTTTTCGAATTACCTCTCCGTTGGGCATCATTTTAACGGCACCAATTTCAATGATGCGATCTTGTGTGATGTTAATGCCGGTTGTCTCCAGATCGAAAAAGCACAGCGGGTTTCGTAGGTTTAATTTCATTATAGAATTTGACAGGAGATGTTAGACACTAGACGTTAGACTTTTGATTTTAAACCTTGGACTTCGAACCTGAAACCTCTAAGGTATAACTTTATCTGCAAGCTTATGAATATCGATTCCTCCAAAATTTCCGGAACTCATCATCAATAAATTTTTATTTTTCCAGGATTGTTGAAGAAGAAATGCTTCCAGCTTTTTGGCATCATCAAAAACCACGACATCCTGATTGTTAAAGGCTTGTTTGATTTCTTCAGAAGAAAGAATTTCCATATTCTTCGCTTTCATTTTTTCCGGATTGAAATAAATAACCGGAACCTGAGCCGCTTTCAAACTATCCTTATACTGAGGAATGAATTTTTTATTCAGGCTGCTATAAGTATGTAATTCAAAGCAAGCTACCAAATCGCGTGAAGGGTAAGCTTCTTTAAGTGCCTTCACTGTGGCCTTTACTTTTGATGGAGCGTGTGCAAAATCTTTATATACACTGGTATGTGCATCATCCTTGATTTTCTCCAGACGACCGGCTGCTCCTTCAAAACTTGGAATGGCTTCGAAGAATTGTTCGGAAGAAATTCCAATCTTCTTCAATAATTCTTTGGCAGCGCTAATGTTTTGAAAATTGTGGCTTCCAAAAATTTTAATCGGATACCGCTCTTTGCCGTTTGTTAAAAAGAATTGATTGTTGTTATCCGATGTGTGCGAATGACTTTTGTAAGGTATCTCTAACAAATCTCCGCGCTCTTTTTTACCAATGATCGATGCAATGGTATCATGCTCACAATACAAGAGTATTCCACCTTTTGGAGTTTGATCAGCAAAATGATCGAACTGCTTTACATACTCTTCTTCTGTTCGAAAAACATTTGCATGATCCCACGCTACACCGCTAATCAATCCAACGTGGTGTTGGTAGCGAAGAAATTTAGGAGTCGGATCAAGTGCAGAAGCAAGATATTCGTCACCTTCAATGATAATAATAGGAGCATCCGAAAGCTGTACAGTGTTTTCAATACCCTTCACACGGGCACCAATCACATAATCAAACTCTCTTTTAAAGTGATTCAACACATGGACAATAATTGCAGTGATAGTCGTTTTTCCGTGACTTCCCGCAATGACAACGCGTTGCTTATCCTTTGAATGCTCAAAAATATAATCCGGAAACGAAAAAATGGGAAGGCCAAGTTCTTTTGCCCGGAGAAGCTCTGCATTATCTCCCTTGGCGTGCATACCAAGAATAACCGAGTCGATTTCTTTGCTTAGTTTTTCCGGCCACCATCCGTTTTTCTCAGGTAGCAAGCCTTTCTTAGCCAGCGCGGACTGTGAAGGTTCAAAAATGTCATCATCTGAACCACTAACCTGGTGTCCAGCTTGTTTCAGAGCAATGGCCAGGTTGTGCATTACGCTGCCACCGATGGCAATAAAATGTATTCGTTGTTTTTTAGGCTGCATGAAAACTATAATCCTGTTTTAAAGTAAAGGAAAATGTTTGGTGTTTAAAAGTCTTGACGAAATTGTGTTAAGTAATATTCACCTGGTCAATTACATATGGCAGTTGAGTTCATTTTAGTTAAGGCCAGTTACAATTTTTTTTTGAAAGATTAAGTCATCATTTGAAATATTTATGCACAAAATTGTGTTCAGTAATTGTGTACAAGTTGTGGAGAGACAAGTTCGTAATTATTCATCAATGATTGTACGTTTGTCCCCCTACGAAAATTAAAGAGCGTACAACAACCACTGTATGGAGCAAGGAAGATCAACGTCACTGAGGTTAAGCAACAAGACTAATAAATTAATTCCGAGAGACATCTCAGAAAGTTTAGGAAAGTTGCCACCTCAGGCGCTTGATCTTGAAGAAGTGGTGCTCGGTGCACTCATGCTCGAGAAAAATGCACTCAATGCTGTTGTTGAATTTTTAAAGCCGGAACATTTTTACTCCGAAGTACACAAAGAAATTTACTCCGCCATCATTGAGTTGTTCAAAGCTACTGAACCGGTGGATATGCGTACCGTGGTTAATCAACTGCGTAAGGAAGGTAAGATCGAATTGGTTGGTGGAGCGTATTACATTGCAGAATTAACATCAAAGGTAAGTTCAGCCGCTAACATTGAATACCACGCGCGTGTTATTATGGAGATGGCGATCAAGCGTGAGTTGATCCAGATCGCTTCGCAGATTCATCACAATGCCTACGAAGACACCACCGATGTATTTGAGTTATTAGATAAGACCGAGCAATCCATTTTTGAAATATCCGACTCGAACCTGCGCAAGAATTACGACAACATGCGTAACCTCATGTCGAGGGCGATACAAGAACTTCAAGTTCTGAAAGATCATAAGGACGGACTGACCGGAGTGCCTAGTGGATTTACGGCACTCGACCGGATGACATCAGGCTGGCAGAAATCGGATCTTGTTATTATTGCTGCCCGCCCTGGTATGGGTAAAACTGCCTTTGTGGTTTCGGCTTTGCGTAATGCAGCAGTTGATTTCAAAATCCCGGTTGCCATCTTCTCTCTCGAAATGGCTTCAATTCAGTTAGTAAATCGTATGATTTCAGCAGAAGCTGAATTAGAAGGAGAGAAAATTAAAAGAGGAAACCTTGCTGACCATGAGTGGACACAACTTGTTCACAAAACAAATAAGCTTGCAACAGCTCCTATCTTTATAGACGACACACCTGCACTTTCTATTTTGGAATTGCGTGCAAAATGCAGACGCTTAAAAGCAGAGCACGGAGTTCAACTTGTTGTTGTCGATTATCTTCAATTGATGCGCGGTGAACAAACCGGTAATCGCGAACAGGAAATTGCTTCGATCTCGCGTGCGTTGAAAGGAATTGCAAAAGAACTTTCGGTTCCGGTATTGGCACTATCTCAGTTGAGTCGTGGTGTGGAAACACGTGGTGGCGATAAGAAACCTCAATTGTCTGACTTACGTGAATCGGGTTCTATTGAGCAGGATGCAGATATTGTAATGTTCCTCTACAGACCTGAATATTATAAGATCACAGTAGATGAAGAAGGTATGCCAACACAGGGGATGGGTGAAGTGATTATAGCGAAGCATCGAAACGGTTCGGTTGGAAGTGTGAAGCTTAAATTCATTGGTAAATACACGAAGTTTGGTGATCTTGATTCTCCTTCCTCACACGAAAATCCGTTTTCCGGAATGATCACACGTGAAAGCCGCCTCAATACATTTGATAGCCCGCCATCTCTTCCACCATCGCGCGGTGGTGATGACGACACTCCTTTCTAGAAATCCAAAGTTATTGCTGTCAAAATATCGAAGAATCAAGAGATACTAATTTTTTAAAGCCATTCGTTGTTATCTTTCGAGAGCCTAATTCTTTTTTTGAGAGATGAGTGTATTTAAGTTGGTTGCTGGCATTTCCATTGTAGTCTCTTTGGGCATGATCTCTTCCTGCCAAAAAGACCCAGAGCCTTTTGATTGTGAGCTAACGGATTTAACGATCAAGTTGAATGGCAAATCGGATGCAACGAACTGTACTACGCCCGATGGATCAATTGTGGTGGAAGCAAATGCAGGTAAAGAACCTTATACTTTCTTTTTGAACAATGAAACCATTGGTCAGCCTACTGGTGACTTCATGACATTAGCTCCCGGAATTTATTCTGTTTCAGTAAAAGATGGAAACGGATGCGTTAAATCAGTGAACAACATCGCCATCGTTGGAGCGAACTTTTCATTTTCAACTACTATTCTGGAAGATAATTTATGCCTGGGTGGAAATGGTGAAGCGTCCATTACGGTCGTAGACGGAAATCCTCCCTATACTTTTAATATCGCGGGTGGTGCATTCTCTGGCATTAATTCCTTTATAGGATTGTCATCAGGCAATCACTCCATTGGTGTGAAAGACGTTAATGGGTGTACCGTTAATTTGTCCATCACCATACCAAGAGGAAAATCGGATACAAGTTGGAGCAATGATGTTCGCCCCATCGTTCAGGCTTCATGCGCTAACTCAGGTTGTCACGATGGCGCATCCCGGCCAGACTTACGAGTATATACAAATGCGGAAAAGTTTGCCACTCAAATGAAAACAGAAACCAGAAACAGAAACATGCCGCGCGAAGGAACTCTGACTCAAAGCCAAATCGATTTGATTGGCTGCTGGGTAGATGATGGAGCGTTGAATAATTGAATTACAATTAATTGTTGAATGGGGCGACTTAGAATGGTGAAGTTAGAATGTGAATCGAAATAGAATGATTAACTTAGTAGGGTTAAAGGCTAAAAATTATGGACATTAACACAGAAAGGTCATTGCTTATAAAGGAATTGCATAAGATTAATGACATTAATTTTCTGAGGGCTTTGAAACACATGGTTCATTATGGATTGAAGAATGAAGGCCATATTAGTGTTGAGCAATATAATCAAGAGTTAGAGGAAGCAGAGGAGAGGATAAAGAAGGGCGATTTTTATACCCACACAGAGGTAGAAAAAATGGCTAAAGAATGGTAGAGAAAACCAAACGTATAATTGTTTGGGATAAGCCGGCTTACTCGTCCCTTTAAAAGGCATACGAATACATCAGAGAAGATTCGCTGACCAATGCAATAAAGGTTCGTGATGAAATAATTAAGATCACCAAGAGTTTATCAGATCATCCAGAGAAATTTCCGTTGGATAAATTCAAGAAAAATAATGATGAAAGTTATCGCGCCTTTGAAAAATTCTCTTACCGAATCGCTTATAAAATCACAGAAGATAAAATTGTAATTCTTCGTGTTCGTCATATCAAGCAAGAGCCATTAGAACACTAAATAGGCGATTGCAACCTTGAATTTGGAGCCTTGAATCTATCATAACTCGTCTTCCAACTCCTGAAGGGCAGCTCTTAATTCACGCAATGCTTTTGCTTCATTCAACTCTTGTGCATATCTGATTCCGGTTTCAAAAACATTGTGAGCACTTTTAAGTTCACCCATTTCCTGAAGTTGTTTTCCAAAATGATAATAGGTAGGAACGTAAGCAGGAGATTCAGTAACCAGCTGACCAAATAACTCAATCGATTTTTGAACATCCGTCTTTTGATATTCAATTGCAAGCGCATAGAGATTAAACGGATCGTTTGGATCTTCTGAAAAAAACTGCTGAAGCTGCTGAAGTCGAGTCAATTTAGCGGACTTAAAGTCGTGGTTCGAAGGATTTTAATTCACTTGTTAAAACAAATCCAAAAATAGATAGGATCAAATTCGAAATCTTAAATTTTTAACGTTTGCAAATGGGTTTTTTGTATCTTGACCCCCGTTTCCACAACCAGTTTGAACCTATTAGATACGCGAGAAGATGAAGATTTTAGTTTGTATTTCCCATGTCCCCGATACCACTTCCAAAATCAATTTTACTGACAATAATACAAAGTTCGACAGCAATGGTGTCCAGTTCATCATCGGCCCTTACGATGACTACGCGTTAGCACGTGCTATCGAAATTAAGGAAGCCTCCGGAGCAACAGTGACAGTTCTCAATGTCGGCCCTGCCGACACAGAACCAACCATTCGCAAAGCATTGGCCATTGGCGCAGATGATGCTATTCGTGTTAATGCTGAACCTACAGATTCATTTTTTGTTGCTGCCCAAATAGCGGAACAAGCAAAAGCTGGTGGATATGATTTGATTTTAATGGGCCGCGAGTCTATTGATTACAATAGTGGTGTAGTGCATGGTATTGTTGGCGAAATGTTAGGTATGCCATCCATATCACCTGTAATGAAATTGGAAATTGAAGGTAATACAGCAAAGCTTGCACGCGAAATAGAAGGAGGAAAAGAATTTCTGGAAGTAAACCTTCCGTTTGTGGCAGGTTGCCAGGAGCCAATCGCTGAATGGAAAATCCCAAACATGCGAGGTATTATGTCAGCCCGAACAAAACCATTGAAAGTCGTTGAGCCATCAGCCGTTGATAGCGGAGTGAAGCTTCAGAAATTTGAATTACCAGCACCAAAAGGTTCTGTAAAAATGATTTCACCTGATAATGTAGGTGAACTCGTAACGTTGCTAAAAAACGAAGCAAAAGTATTATAGAATTAAACCTGAAACTTTGAACCTCGAAACTCGAACCTTGAACTTAGAATTATGAACATACTTGTTTTTGTTGAAAGTGCGGAAGGAAAAATTAAGAAGACTTCTATCGAAGCAGTAGTGTATGCACATGCTATGGGCGGTGCAGTTACGGCTATTGCATTAGGCTCTGTTGAATCATCAGAACTGGAAGCATTAGGAAAATACGGAGCGAAGAAAGTGCTTCATGCTTCTGATAGCAAACTCAATCAAGGTATTATTCAGGCTTATGCTTCTGTGTTGGTAAGTGCTATGAAAGACGAACAAGCTGATATATTAATATTAGCCAATTCATCTTTAGGTACTCCAGTTGCTGCACGTGTTGCTGCTAAGATAGGAGCGAGCCTTGCATCGAATGTTGTCGAACTTCCAAATACCTCTTCCGGATTCGTTGTGAAAAGAAGCATCTATACAGGTAAGGCATTCGCCCATGTTGAATTGAAAAATGCAAAGAAGGTATTAGGCTTAAAGAAAAATGCAGCTGAGATAAAAGAAGTGGGTGCAGCGGTTTCCGTGACACCATACTCTACATCGCTTGTTGATGCTGATTTTGCAACCAAGATTACATCATCTGAAAAAGCAACTGGAGAGGTTCTGCTTCCGGAAGCCAACATTGTTGTTTCAGGCGGTCGCGGAATGAAAGGTCCTGAGAACTGGGGAATGTTGGAAGAGCTAGCCAAAACACTTCATGCTGCGACAGGTTGCTCAAAGCCTGTTTCTGATATGAACTGGAGACCACACCATGAACATGTAGGACAAACGGGTGTGAAAGTGGCGCCTCAGCTTTACATTGCAGTGGGAATTTCAGGTGCTATTCAGCATTTGGCGGGGGTAAATTCATCGAAATGCATCGTTGTTATCAATAAAGATCCCGAAGCGCCATTTTTTAAGGCTGCAGATTATGGAATTGTGGGTGATGCTTTTGAAATAATTCCTAAATTGACTGAAGCAATTAAAGCATCAAAATAAACCAGGTAGCTAACCGTGATTTGCGACAGTAGAACATCACTGCGTGCAGATTGAAAAATTTGGAGTGGACGTGAAGAAAATAAAATTAGAAATACTGGGTTTATCCTCCAGCCAATCGCAAACTGGATCGTTTGCGTTGGTGTTGGGCGAAACAGAGGGGAATAGACGCTTACCGATTATAATCGGTATGTTCGAAGCACAGGCTATCGCGATTGAAATCGAGAAGATTATTCCAAATCGACCGATGACGCACGACCTGTTTAAAGCCTTTGCCAACAACTTTCACTTTACTGTTGAAGAGATTGTCATCTCTGATTTAAAAGAAGGTGTATTTTTTGCCAAGATTGTCTGTTCGGATGGATTGAAGAAAACCGAAGTAGATGCACGTCCTTCTGATGCTATCGCGATTGGTCTGCGTTTCGATGCAACCATTTACACCTACGAAAATATTCTAGCCGAAGCCGGTATTGTTTTAACGGATGAAGTGGAGGAGGAGAAAGCGGAACCCAAAGCCGAAGTAAAAACCAAAGCCAAAAAAGAATCTTCTGGCCGTAAGGACGACTTTAAAAATTACACAATTGAAAAGTTAAACGACTTGCTGAAGGATGCGATTGATAAAGAAGATTATGAACGCGCAGCTAAGATTCGCGATGAGTTGGGAAAACGGAATTAATCAACCTTGATTAATTTCTAAACACACGATAGCTACAGCTGTATACTTTAAAAAAATCCTTTGCTCGTGTGCGAAGCTTCTTCTGAAATTTTTTCCGCATTATCTTTTCCGAGATAGCGATCAATCATTGAATGACCCATGTAGATAAGAGGCGTAAGCAAAATGGCCATTGAGAATTTGTACATGTAATTCGTTATTCCAATTGCAATAATCTGATCGTTTGTAAAGACGCCCGCAAAGGCAATGTATAAAACAACGAAGCTATCAATGAGTTGAGATATAAGGGTTGATCCTGTAGCGCGAAGCCAAAGCATTTTGGGTCCTGTTATTTGCCTGAGTTTTTGGAAAACAAAGACATCTACCAACTGGCCAATCAAAAAGGCACTCAATGATCCAATGATAATCCGTTGACCTTGTCCGAATATTTTATTGAAGGCAACATCCATGTTGACGAAATTACCTTCGGCATCTTTGCCATTTATCCAGAAGTCTGCTGGTGATAATCGAATGGAAATGAAGACTACTACGAATGCGTAGGCAATTAATATTGCAGCGAGGTAACTAACCCGTTTCACTCCGGGTTTACCAAAGTATTCATTGATTAAATCGGTAGTGATAAAAACGACAGGCCAGATGATGGCACCGGCTGTCAGATTAAAATCCATTACAAAACCCATAATGTTGAGATGTACAGGATTTAATCCTATCGTTGCTTCTGCCGAAAATATTTTCACACCAATCATCTCCGCAAGGATGGCATTGCTAATGACAATGCTGGCCAAGATTAAAAACAGTCTGTTTCGTTTTTGTGTGAGTACACTTTCCATAATGCTATTATTCCTGAATGGTGAATTTTTCTCCTTCTAAAGCTAATACGGTATTAGGAAATATTGCTTTTGCCTCGGTGAGGATTGGTTCTAAATCTTTATAACGCGCTGAAAAATGCCCGACTAAGAGTTTGGTTACGCCAGCTCGTTTAGCGATAGTTGCGGCTTGTGAAGCAGTACTGTGCTTGGTTTCAATAGCCTTTGCTTCTTCTTCAGTTGTGAAGGTAGCTTCGTGATACAATACATCAATCGATCGTATCTGATCAATTATGTCTTCCTTGAAAGCCGTGTCCGAACAATAGGCATAGCTTCGCGACTTTCTTGGCGATAATGTAAGTGCTTCATTCTTGTAGAGAACATTGCCTTCACTATCTCGCACATCTTCTCCCTTTTTCAAATTTGCAATTTGGCTGATTAACAATCCTTCCGGTAATGTTGTTTTGTCAATCCTTCTTGGTTTTGGTTTTTCTTTAAAGAGAAATCCGGAGCATGTTAACTTGTGTAATAATGGAATGGTCTCAACCGTAATCGCATTGTCCTCGAATATAATTTCTCGAACATCTTTCTCCAGCCGATGAAAAATGATTTTGAAATTGGGTGCTGATTGTGAATACCGAAAGTGTGAAGTGATAATTTCATCCAATCCCCGATGACTATAGATATGTAAGGCTGTTTCTCTTTTATGCAAATGCATCGTAAAGATCAAACCCATCAAACCCAGATAATGATCACCATGTAGATGGCTTATAAAAATATGATTGATGCGAAGGTAGTTCGCCTGAAAACGCATAAGCTGCATTTGCACAGCCTCACCACAGTCCACCAGGAAGAGTCTATTTTGTATTTCCACTAATTGTGCAGAAGGGTGTCGGCCATAAGCCGGCATCGCGCCACTGGAACCTAAAATGGTAATGGAGAAACTCAATGGATTGGATTCAGTTCTAAAAATAAAAAACCAAAGCCTTATGAGCTTTGGTTTCGGAAAGTTTTATTCAACCTGTTAATTTCCATCCGGATCTTTCAGGTCTTTTTCAATTTCGTGCATAAACACCGCATCGATAGCCTCTTCGTTTTTAGGAAGAATATTCAGTACGCTATCGAGTTGTGAAATTTTGATCAGCTTCATGGTGTGTTCTGAAAGGGAGGTAAGGATAAAAATCCCGCCATCTTCAGACATAATACGATTGCCTACCAGCAATGCACTCAGCCCGGAAGAGTCGGTGTATTTTACTTCAGCGAGATCAAGTATAATGTTTGTCACGCCTTCGGCATGTAGGGTAATCAATTCAGATTTCAATCCCGGGGCAACGCTTGAATCCAACTTCTCTTCGTGCAGGCGCAACAGGCTGTACTTCTCTAATTTGTCAATCGTATACTTCATATATCCTTTTTTACTAGTTTTTCTTGGTCTCCAAGTTAACGGAATTTATCGAATCGCGGATGCTGCGCTCAATTCTTTGGTCAATCTGGCTGTAATCAATGGTAGACAGCTTTTCTCCTCTCATTTGTTGATATAACTCCTGGTAACGTGTAGAAATGGAAGAAACGATTTCCGGAGTCATCTCCGGCACACTTTGACCGTCTTTCCCCTGGAATCCATTTTCAATTAGCCACTGACGCACAAACTCTTTCGAGAGTTGTTTTTGTGGCTCTCCGGTCTTCTGACGAGCCTCATATCCTTCTTTATAAAAATAGCGTGATGAATCAGGAGTATGCACCTCATCAATCAGATAGATCGTGTTGTTATGTTTACCAAACTCATATTTCGTGTCGACTAAAATGAGTCCGCGTTCTGCAGCGAGTTCAGTTCCGCGTTTGAAAAGTTTAAGGGTGTAATCTTCCAATACTTTATAATCGGCTTCGGTTACGATTCCGCGTTTTAAAATATCTTCACGGGAAATATCCTCGTCATGCCCAACGCTTGCCTTTGTGGTTGGTGTGATAATCGGGTGGGGGAGCTTGTCGTTTTCCTTTAAGCCTTCTGGGAGAGTAACTCCACAGAGTAATCTTTTGCCCGCTTTATATTCGCGTGCAGCGTGGCCCGCCAAATATCCACGAACCACCATTTCAACAGCAAAGGTCTCACACTTAAAACCGATCGTTACATTTTGATCGGGAGTAGCAATAACCCAGTTTGGAACAATGTCTTTTGTAGCGTTCAGGTTAAAGGCTGCAATCTGGTTCAACACCCTGCCCTTATCGGGAATGGCTTTCGGCAGGATCACATCGAAAGCTGAAATGCGATCAGTGGCCACCATGGCCATCAGTTCACCGAAGTAGTACACATCGCGAACCTTACCTCTGTAAAAACCAGTCTGGTTGGGGAAGTTGAAATGAGTTTCTTTTATAGCCTGCATGAGTTTCGGGTTCGGTCGCGATTCAAGCCTTAAAAGTAATAGTTCTGGACAAATTTCCCATCGGGTAGAATGGGTCAGTTGAGGGCAATTGGAAGTTTATTCCTGAATTCACCAGTGAAGTGGAGGAGCTTCTTTCTGGTCACATACTTTTAAGTAACTGCTTAAGGATTCTATTCGGATGAAATGGATTATTGTGACTTTTAGCTTGTTATTTGATTCTCTATAAAAAAGTTATGAGAATAACAGTTACTCTTTTTATCGTGGCAATGTTTATTGGGAGTTTAGTTTCCTGTAAGCTGAAGGATGAATTGAGCCACATACGTTATCAATGATTGCTTTCGGACCGACCGATTCAGTAACAACTTTTAATAAGGGTTTCGGTACTCATTTTTATTGTTTTATTGATTTTGAAACGGATTCGGTATTGATTCGTGAGAGGTATATTTTTGAAGATTCTACTGTTGTAAAGACCGGCTTTCTAAACGACATCGAGAAAAATAAATTTATTTTAGCCGCTATTAAAAACTTCGATTCAATTTCGTCTGATAGTATTAATTTAGGAGATATTACTTCGTCTACATCAGATACACCACCGCGGGTTTATTGTGGTCTGAATTTCTTTGTTGAATTTAAGAATCAAGGAGTTAGTAGACATTTCTATACCAATGGATATACAATTGAAAGTTTGAATGAGTTAATGACTTGGTTAACCGGAAATGTTGAACTTCAGAACTCGCAAATCAAGATCGATGATAATGACATTATTCAAAACGTAGTAAATCGCAACGATTTCAGGCTTGATCCACCGCCTCCTGTAAAAACGATTATTAAATTTCTTCCACCTAAAGTGAGAGAATAATATTCTCTGGTTTAGATGCACTCTTAATGTGCCTCCGCAGCAATGTGATTTTTATTTCAAACTTTCTTTACTCTCAATTAAAACACCCGCCTTAAAAGTATCAGTTCGTATCAAAGCACCGGTCTCATCAAACACTTTCCATTGCTTGTGCTTCTTATCTGCTATGTATTCTCCTTGTTCCTGAATGATGCCGGAAGGAAAATATATTGTGAATAGCCCGTGTTTCCGGTTTGATTTGTATTCTCCTGTGGTTTCAACGGCTCCTTGTTCGTAATACGTTTTAAACGGACCGGCTAATAAATTGAAAGCCAGCGTTTCTTCCTTCTGTATTTTCCCGGAGGCATAATAGGTAGATCGAATGCCAGTGAGCTTTCCATTTTCATAGATCTCTTTAATGTGTGCTGTTTTTCCATCATCAAAATACATAACCCATTTGCCATGCGGCTTTTCATTTCTGAATTTCTTTTCTGAAAGTAATACACCAGCTTCATTATATTCTTCAACCGATGAATCGATTCCATTAGCCGTTACAATCTCTTTGCGTTTTTGTTTTCCGGAAGGAAAGTAATCGAAGTTTGTTCCGGTCTTCTTTCCTTCTTTATAATGATAACGATGCTGAACAGTTCCATTGGGATAGTATCCGATATTATCGCCATGAAGTTTGCTGTTCAGAAAACTTCCTTCTAACAAAAGATGGCCTTCCATGTCATAACTTTTATAGGCTCCGTTTTTTGAGCCTTCTTCCATTGTGGAAACGGTTTCAAGCTGACCGTTGATGTAGTAGGTTTTATAAAAACTGGTTAAGATTCCATTCAGATAATTTGCTTCTGTTTCTATTTTTCCATTCTCGAAATAGGTGCGCGTGATTCCGTTTGGCTTTCCCTTTTTGTAACTGATCTCTTTTCTGATTTTGCTGTTCGGATAATATTCTTTAACAAGTCCTTCTGGTTTTCCTTTTACAAAATTGGTTTTACCCCGAACAACACCGCTGGCAAAATAAAGTTGAATGCTATCCGTGAGAATATCATTTTGATAATATGCTTTTTGAATGGGGTTACCGTCTTCATCAAACACTTCGACAGCACCATGACGTAAGCCATTTACATAGACGAGCTTTCGGGAAGGTTTTCCGTTTTCATGATACTCAACAAACAGTCCTGATTTTTTTCCATCATCAAAATTTCCA
>JBDTTT010000057.1:0-33020 GCA_039930485.1 Chryseolinea sp. | reverse complement strand
CGTCTCTACCACCAAACCCGCCAACCAATTCGCGCCCCAATCCAAAAACCTGGCATCCATCATTCGTGGATATAAATCGGCCGTAACAACCTACGCACGCAAAAACAATATTCCATTTAATTGGCAATCACGATTTCACGATCACATTATCCGTTCTGCGGATGAATATTATCGCATTTCAAATTATATTGTAAACAATCCAGCTCAATGGCAGAAGGATAAATTTTTCAAGAAATGACAATCTTCTGAAAATAGAACTAAGAAAACCTCAAATGGTTTTACATTAAAATTGTGAATGTGTTTACTGAAAAACTTCTACACGCCTTAGATAAAATATCTCAACAGAAGATCCTTCTAAAAGGAGAATTTCTTTTAAAAGAAGGACAGGTGGAGAATAGCATCTATTTTGTAAAGTCAGGTGCGCTGCGCGTTTTTCTTTTATCGGAATTTGAAGAGCTTACTATTCGGTTTGGGTATGAAGGTTCCTTCATCACTTCACTGTCTTCATTCATAAAAGGAACGCCTTCTGAATTTTATATAGAAGCTATACGGAAGACTACCTTAAAGGTAATTCCAAAAGCCAGTCTGTTGCAATTAGTGAATGAGGACACTGAAAGTTTAAAGCAATACATTGCCTTGCTTGAAAACCTGATCACTCAACAAATTGAAAGAGAAATTGACCTGCTCACAGTTTCACCTTCCGAAAGATTAAAACGGGTTTTGGACCGAAGCCCAAATTTGTTTCAGCAAATTCCATTAAAATATATTGCCTCCTACCTTCGAATGACGCCTGAAACATTGAGCAGAATTCGAAATTCTTGATTTCAATCAATTTTAAAGAGAAGCACCATGTTCAACTTTGCATAAAACAAAAACAACTATGCAAATCGAAAGCAAATTATTAATTGATGATCTCTTAAACAGAACAGAGAACGCCTCTATCGCTGCGCGAAGATTCAAAGAACTTCCAATTGATCAACTGCAGCTTAAGCATAATGCTGAAACATGGAGCATGTTAGAATGCATCGAGCATTTGAATTTATATGGTGATTATTACTTGGTTGAGATTGAGAAACAAATCCTTGCTCAGAATTGAAAATCCAAATCAACCATTTTTAAAAGTGGATTGATCGGAAATTACTTTGCGAACTTAATGCTGGTTAAAAACGGAAAGATGACGAAGATGAAATCACCTCATGACAAAAATCCAATTCACTCAAAACTAACCGTAACAACAATCGATCGGTTTCTAAAACAACAGGAGCGATTAAAATCCTTGCTCGCTCAGTCGAGAGACATTGATTTAACAAAAACCAAAACGGCTATTTCATTGTCAAAATATATCAAGCTGCGCCTGGGTGATACTTTTCGGTTTTTTTATTTACCACATCGAGCGTCATATTCTTCAAGCAGAAAAAATTCAATAGAAATAGATAATTCTGCATTTCAAAAGAAACACAAAATAAAAAAAGCTCCGGGAACCACCCCGGAGCTCAAACCAAACCCCTCTTCCAACACATCCCGCAAAGCGCGGGAATCACTATCCTTAAACCAATTCTATAACACCGTCTGTGTCCTGAAGGTTCTCGAAAACAAAATCAGTTTCATTTTTCAGGTCAATAAAAATAACACCTTGTTTATGAACATTTCCTGACAATATCTGTTTCGACAATTCGTTTAGTATCTCCCGCTGCATAATCCGCTTCAATGGTCTTGCACCAAACTGCGGATCAAATCCAAGTTTCGCTAATCGATGACGTGCATCGTCCGATATTTCAATACGAATGCCTGCCTCTTCTAAACGTTTGCGAATCAAGTCAACTTGAATATCCACAATCTTGCGAATGTGTTTTCTGCTCAATGGACTAAACATGATGATCTCATCGATGCGATTCACAAATTCTGGTCGAACTGTTTTGCGCAATAAAGTCATCACTTCATCCTTTGTGCCTTCCAATACATCAAAATAATTTTCATCTGTGATCTTCTCAAAATTTTCCTGAATGATATGCGAACCGATGTTGGTGGTCATGATAATGATCGTGTTCTTAAAATTGGCAACACGTCCTTTGTTATCGGTTAACCTACCTTCATCAAGCACTTGCAACAGAATGTTAAAAACATCTGGATGTGCTTTTTCAATTTCATCCAACAGAATAACAGAGTACGGTTTTCTGCGCACACTCTCTGTCAGCTGTCCGCCTTCCTCGTAACCTACATATCCAGGAGGTGCACCAATCAATCGACTTACGCTATGCCGCTCCTGATATTCACTCATATCAATGCGCACCATAGCACTGTCATCATTGAAAAGATATTCAGCAAGTGCTTTCGACAATTCTGTTTTGCCTACACCTGTTGTCCCCATAAAGATGAACGAACCAATTGGGCGTTTGGGGTCTTGCAATCCCGCACGACTTCTACGCACAGCATCGCTTAATGCCTGAATCGCTTCTTCTTGTCCGGCAACACGCTTACCTAATTCAACTTCTAAATGAAGTAATTTTTCACGATCGCTCTGCAGCATTTTCGAAACTGGTATGCCCGTCCACTTCGCTACTACTTCGGCTATGTCTTCGCTGTCTACTTCTTCCTTCATCAGTGATTTCTCACTGTGCATTTCTTTCATCCTCAAGTGAGCGTCATTCAGCTTCTTCTCAGCCTCTGTTACTTTTCCATAACGAATCTCCGCTACCTTTCCATAGTCGCCAGCTTTCTCGGCCTGCTCCGCTTCGAATTTTAGTTTATCAATATTTTCTTTTTCTCTTCTGATGCTGTTCACAACTTCCTTCTCACTTTCCCATTGGGCTTTAAGAGAATTGCGTTGCTCCCCGAGTTCAGCAATTTCTTTACTGAGCACAGCTTCTTTGTCTTTGTTCTTTTCTCTGCGGATAGCTTCGCGCTCAATTTCCAATTGCATGATTTTGCGATTGAGTTCATCAAGCTCTTCAGGCAATGAATCCATTTCAAGACGGAGTTTCGCAGCAGCTTCATCCATCAAGTCAATAGCCTTGTCTGGAAGAAAGCGATCACTAATGTATCGGCTCGATAATTCTACTGCAGAAATTACTGCATCGTCTTTAATACGTACACCGTGATGGAGTTCGTACTTATCCTTTATACCACGCAAAATTGAAATTGAATCTTCAACAGTAGGTTCGTCTACCATTACAGCCTGGAATCTCCGCTCCAACGCTTTATCCTTCTCAATATGTTTTTGATATTCTTTTAATGTAGTTGCACCAATGGCATGCAGTTCACCACGAGCCAATGCTGGCTTCAATAAGTTTGCTGCGTCCATCGCTCCTTCACCACCACCAGCGCCAATCAAGGTATGGATCTCATCAATAAAGAGAATAATCTCACCATTTGAATCCGTTACTTCTTTGATAACTGATTTCAATCGTTCTTCAAACTCTCCTTTATATTTTGCACCCGCTACTAACAAACCCATATCAAGGGAGATGAGCAGTTTTGATTTTAAATTCTCGGGCACATCTCCATTAACAATGCGTTGTGCAAGACCTTCAACAATAGCGGTCTTACCTACACCGGGTTCACCCAGAAGGATCGGATTATTTTTTGTTCTTCGTGAAAGGATTTGAAGCACACGTCTGATTTCTTCATCGCGGCCGATAACCGGATCGATCTTACCTTTCTTGGCAAGATCATTTAAGTTCTTACTGTATCGCTCAAGCGATTTATATTTTGACTCTGCGTTTTGATCGGTTACACTTGAACCCCCACGCAATTCCTTTATTGCTTTGATCAACGATTTTCTCTCAAAACCTGCATCCTTCATGATGGATGCTACTTTATCTTTCGAACCTAATACGGCTAATAATAAATGCTCAACAGCAATGTATTGATCCTTAAATTCAGGAAGTTCTTTCTCTGCGTTTTGAAGAATGGTATTGGTTATAGATGATAAATACGCCTGCTGTCCGGAAACTTTTGGATAGCCATTGATAATTTCTTCCAACTTGGTTTCTAAAATGGTCGCATTAGCACCTAGCTTCTTAACAAGATAGTTCGATACGTTTTCATCCGTTTCGAAAATGGCTTTCAATACATGGCCCGGTTCAATTGCTTGCTGTTGTAAGCCAGTAGCAATCTCAGCCGACTTTTGTAAAGCCTCTTGTGATTTTATAGTGAATTTTTCAAAGTTCATAATGATGGTCCTCCGCGCTTAGTTATCAAATAATCAACCATCAAAATTTACCCACTCTTTTCAGAAATTATGGCATTTAAATCTGTATAAATCAGTCTGTTTCGGCCAACCTGACCTTGAAGTATGACATAACGATCACGCAGAACTGCGCACATCCAAAGTGCAGTGGTTTAATGATGTGCTTATAACACATCACCGCTGGCATAAATTCCTCACTTTAAACATGAGATATCCTTATATTGAAAATCAAATCATTTAACCAGAGGATAAAACTTTAACACCATGACTACTTCAAGACGAAACTTTTTAAAGACGGGCGCATTGGCCGTTGCTGGAGCTTCCCTCCTCACAAAAAGCGCATTTGCTTCAACTGCAAAGCCTGCAGAGCTTCTTGGACTTCAACTGTATTGTGTCCGTGAAGAAATGAAAGCAGATTCGTTGGGCACATTAAAACAACTCGCAGCCATTGGATATAAAAATGTAGAACATGCCAATTATGTTGATCGCAAATTTTATGGATACCAGGCTTCAGAGTTTAAAAAGATATTAGGTGATTTAGGTATGAATATGCCGAGCGGCCACACCGTAATGGGCAAGCAACATTGGGATGATGCCAAGAAAGATTTTACAGATGCCTGGAAATATACAGTTGAAGATGCTGCTACCATGGGACAAAAATTTGTGATCAGTCCGTGGTTAGATGCATCTCTTCGCACATCGTATGATGACTTATTAAAGCAAATGGAAATCTTTAATAAGAGCGGTGAGCTATGCAAAAAATCAGGAATGAAATTCGGTTATCATAATCACGATTTTGAATTTAGTCAAAAACTGAATGATAAAACCGTTTATGATATCATGTTGAAAAATACTGAGCCTTCATTGGTGATGCAGCAACTGGACATCGGTAATTTATATAATGGCGGTGCAAAGGCGATTGATATAGTGCGTCAATACCCAGGAAGATTTGAGTCACTGCACGTGAAGGACGAAATCGCTTCTTCTAGTGGACATGAAAAATTTGAGAGCACCATTTTGGGTGCTGGTATTGTTAGTGTTCGTGAAGTGATTGATCTCTGCCGTAAATCCGGAGGCACTACAGATTTCATTATCGAACAAGAATCCTACCAAGGCAAAACACCAATTGCCTGTATGAAGGAAGATTTTGATATTATGAAAAAGTGGGGATATTAATCGGTCACTAATTATTAACACGAAGGGCCTCAACTTTAAAAGCTGAGGTCTTTTTTATTTATCTGTCTTGGCCATTTCCCAACCAATAATACTTTTCTTCCGAATGGCACTCCACCGATACTCACCTAAAATTCCATCCTTGCGTATCACGCGATGACATGGAATCAAGAATGCAATATGATTTGATCCAACTGCTGACCCAACCGCTTGCATCGCCTTTGGATTTTGAATGTGCTCAGCAATACCTTGATAGGTTGTTACATCTCCCATCGGAATTTTTAATAAAGCGTCCCAAACTTTAATCTGAAAATTTGTACCCTTCACAAAAAGGTGAAGTTTCTTTTTGGATGTTACATGATCCAGAGCAAAAATCTGTTGAGCAAAAGCATTCGTTAATTCCTGGTCTTGATGAAAGACAGAGTTATGCCAATGCTCTTTCATGTTTTCTAATTCCATTTTTGGATCTTCGTCTGCAGAGAGAAAAGATAACCAACAGATGCCCCGTTCGGTTATACCAATTAAACAAAGACCAAATACTGTCTCATGAAATCCATATTCAATTCGAATACCTGAACCTTTGAGTTTATACTCTTGAGGTGTTACGGCTTCAAGTGTAGTGAACAGATCATACACTCTTGATTGGCTTGACAATCCGGCTGACTCTGCTGCTTCAACCAAATTCTTAGATTGCTGCAATTTGTCCTTTAGAAAATCTACGGTGAGGTATTGCAGAAATCGCTTCGGACTAATACCGGCCCATTCAGTAAAGAGTCGTTGAAAGTGAAACGGGCTGAGGTGCACATTTTCTGCCACCTCATCCAATTCAGGCTGACGTTGAAAGTTTTTTTCCAGGTATTGAATGGCTTCTTCAATACGTTGATAATTGATGTTTATTCCTTCTGTTGCCACGGTCATAAAGCTATGTATTTTGTTGAATCAAAATTGGAAGTTCATGGAAGCTTTTTCAACCCGCTTCTTGCTAACAATTTGAACTTCCTATTTATATTTATGTAAAATCACGCTTTATGAAAAACTTAATTGCATTTTGCTTGACACTAGCCAGTCTCAACACGATGGCTCAACAAAATTTCGACACGGTAAAAATCCAACCGATAAGGGTAGCAGAAAATATTTACATGCTGAAAGGATCCGGTGGAAACATCGGAGTTTTAGTCGGTAAAGATGGAACGTTGATGATTGACGACCAGTTTGCTCCTTTATCCAATAAAATCAACGGTGCAATTAAAACACTTGATCCGGGTGATATTCGATTTTTGATCAACACACATATTCATGGAGATCACTCTGGTGGAAACGAAAATTTTAAACGAATGGGTTCAATCGTTGTGGCCCATGATCTTGTTCGTGAAAGAATGTCAAAGGAACAAGTTAACAAGGCTATGAATCGTACCACTCCCGCACGTGATAGGGATGCTCTGCCTATAATAACTTTTTCCGACAAGATGAACTTTCATTTGAATGATGAAGATATTGAACTCATCCACTTTGATCGTGGTCACACCGATGGTGATGTAATTGTGAGATTTAAAAATGCCAACGTATTCCACATGGGTGATGCCTTTGTACGTTACGGTTATCCTTATATAGATATTTCCAGTGGTGGTTCATTTGCTGGATTTATTTCAACACTTGATAAGTCAATTGCATTGATGGATGATAATTCAAAAATTATTCCGGGACATGGAGAATTAGCTACCAAAGCTGATGTCAAAATTTTGCGTGATAAATTAGTTGATATCCGCGATCAGGTATTCGCTGCTTTAAAGAAAGGAAAGAAGGTGGAAGAAATTACTTCAATCGGAATCACGGACAAGTATGACGCTGATTTGGGCAAAGGTTTTTTAAAGGGCAAAGACTTTGTACTGATTATTGCAGAAGAATTGAAGAGTTCAATGCCAACTAAAAAGTAAAAAATCTTTTCCACCCTATATACTGCTCTTGCATACAATGTCCGCAGGGGCGAAAGCCAATGGCCTTTGCCTCTGCGACATCTTTAAAAAATACTCGATTCTTTCTTTTCATCCTCTTTCCAGAAGCACAATTCAACTGACCATAGATTTTTAATTTTCTATTTCCGGCTAATGTTATTAATCCAGCTTTTATAAACTTAAACAACTGGTTTTGATTTACATCATCATGTGGCATCATGAAAAATTATTCCCAAAGCATATCGCCTTCCTGATTTTACTTCACTTACACCATGCTTCATATTGCTCCGATAATAACCACGCGTACCTTTCATTGGTCTGAAATTAGTAGTAATGACAATTCCATCACCTTGCTTCGAACGAATTACCTCTGCTTTTGATTGCGCTCTTGGCACTTGTTCTGTTAATACCAATTCACCACCCTTATGGTCGCGCCCATCTTGTGTGAGTACAACAATAACTTGAAAAGGAAAATACACTTCACCATATAAATCCTGATGCAAGGTATTAAAGCCTCCAGGCTCATATTGAAGAATGAGTGGTGTTGGTCTGTTTTGCTTTTTGTTATGGCACTGGGCAATAAAATCAGCATGATGCGTTGGGTATTGAATATCGATTGAAAGTTTCTGCATCCACTCGTTGGCAAGTGGCGCCAGCCCTTCGTACATATTTTCTCTGGTCGATTGAATTATAGAAGGCAAAGGATAATTAAAGTATTTGTATTCTCCTTTGCCAAATCGATATCGCTGCATATTAATTATACTGCGATATATGGAACTGTCATTATACATTCCGACAAGATTTTCACATTCGTCCTTTGATAGTAAGTCAGGAAGAATGGTGTAACCCTTTTCATTTAGTCCAACATACTTATCATTCCAATTTATTTTGTCCATAACTCCATTCTTTTCTTTCTCAAAAATGACAACCTATGGACGCGAATTCAACCCGAAACTTGCTAATCGTTCATTTCAGTGAGAATATATGACGAAGGTGTATTACCTTCACTTAAAAAAAGGAAATCTATGAAACACACTATTATTCTGGCTTACATACTTCTCTTCTTAACCATATCCTGTTCGTCTCCAAAAGAATCGACTGTTGACACTGAGGATTGGATATCATTGTTTAATCAGAAAGATTTGAGTGGATGGGATATTAAAATTGCCGGATATACCGTGAACGATAATTTCAAAAATACCTTTCAAGTGAACGACAGCATATTGAGTGTTTCGTACAATGACTATGATACGTTCACCAATGAGTTTGGTCACTTGTATTATAATAAACCTTATTCATACTATAGAGTCCGACTTCAGTATCGATTCTATGGTGAACAATTAAAAGGTGGTCCTGACTATGCACGACTGAACAGTGGCTTAATGGTTCATTCACAATCAGCAAAGTCGCTGGTGTTGCATCAATCTTTCCCGGTTTCACTTGAAATGCAATTTCTAGCCTCTGATTCTGCCAGACAAAGTCATACAGGAAATTTATGCACACCCGGAACAGAGTTTGAGCAAAATGGAAAATTAGTAGATGTGCATTGTCTGGATTCTAACTCTAAATACTATGACGATGAAGTATGGGTGAATGCAGAAATCATCGTGTTGGGAGATTCCATCATCCATCACATCATTGAAGGTGATACTGTGTTAACATATGAGCACCCAACCGTAGATCGCAAGTTGACAAACCGATTTATGAACTGGACAAAAGAAGATGTTGCTGATTCAGTTCAGTGGATGCAAAAACAAGGAACAAGACTAAGCGAAGGATACATTGCTCTGCAAGCTGAGAGTCATCCTATCCAATTCCGTAAAATTGAGTTACTCAATTTAAAAGGATGTATGGATCCTAATGCCTTGAATTATAAATCATACTATAAAAAAGCAGACAATACCTTGTGTCAATATAAATGAGTTTAGTTCGTTTGCCGGTGCCAGATGAATTTAGTTTTGATCTGGCACTTTCTTTTTTGAAACGCTCTCCCCGCGAACTGCTGCATACTTTAGAAGGTGATAAAGTTTTCAAAGCGCTACGCATTGACAATGTCGATGTGCTCATCTCCATTCATCAGGAAGAAAAAGATTTGCTGATCAAGTTTCTAAGTGCGAAACCAAATGCTACAGTGAAAGCAGGCGCTCTCGAGTACATCAGAGAATGGTTTGATCTTGAAACAAACCTGAAGCCATTTTATATCATGGCTAAAAAAGATGAATTGCTCGCTCCGCTAGTGAAAGAATTTCATGGTTATCGCATTGTTGGCCAACCTGATTTATTTGAATCATTAGTGTGGGCAGTGCTTGGACAACAAATTAACCTGGCATTTGCGTATACGCTCAAGCAACGATTTGTTGAACAATTTGGAGAAAGTCAGGAATATAAAAATCAAAAATATTATGTATTTCCCAAACCAGAAGTAGTTGCACGACTTACCGATAATGATTTACTACCCCTTCAATTCTCGCGGCAAAAAAGTAAATACGTTGTGCTCATCGCGCAAGCCTTTATGAATGGGGAAGTTTCAAAAGAAAAATTAAAAGGTCTGTCATTAGTTGATGCAAAAGAAAAGTTGATGAAGATTAAGGGCGTAGGGAATTGGACCGCCAACTATGCACTGATGAAAACCTTTAGGTATCCAGATGCTTTTCCTTTGGAAGATGTTGGCGTTCACAACGCAATCAAAAATCAAATGAAATTAAAATCTAAGCCCAGTCTTGATCGAGTAAAGAAAATTTTCAAGAAATACAAAGGGTGGGAAGCGTATGCAACTTTGTATTTGTGGAAAAGCCTTTAGATAAGGAACGTAGGACAATTTACAAAGGACGAGTTGTAAGAAAGAAAATCAAAAAGCCGATGGTGGAAATGAACAAACAAAGTGGAGCATAAAATTTAGAATCCATTTTCGCGAATGATGTCTCGCGAATGCGTTTGAAGAATCCAACATACTTAAAATCGCCAACCGCTCGCATCAGGAAGATGATGCTGATGAACATATCACCATATCGAAAATAACGTTGGTCAATCCTGAATGGCAAAATCATTGCATTGCCCAATGTAATTATTGCAAATAGTAGCAGACCAACTGCCACAACAATAGTAGCCACGATGGAGGGTTTGAAAAGAAAATCTTGCGTTGAAGGGTTGGATGGCAACGAAGAGGCAAGCCCCCACTTTCCACCCATCAGCCAATAGAAATGAATGCCACTTAGCACCATAAATATTAAAGCATTTAATAAGACAAGAATTACCAGCATAATTGAAATTAATGCAGTGCTTCAGTTAGAAAATCATTTAAAGGTTTCAATGTTTTGTATGAATCAGTTACGATTTTCATAAATTTTTTATCCTTTACTTCTACATCTGAAAGCGGTCGTGTCATGATGAAACTCTTTAGCTTCAACCATTCTATGTACTTGCTATCCTCTTCAAAACCTTTTGGCGCTCTTTTCAATTTTTCTTCATCCCAAAAACCAGGAAAGTTCTTCTTAAATTTTTTATCGTTCACAATCTTGGCAAGCTTGTCTCCATTGTAGTCAATCTCCTGCCTAACCTTCGCTAGATTTTCAGGTTCTGGCATAAAAAGGCCACCAGCAACAAAGCTTTTATTTCCTGGCTCGATATGTAAATAATATCCTGGCTTGCCCATTCCTTTTCCGGCAGGAGAAAACGAAGCTCCAAAATTTGTTTTATATGGGCGTTTGTCTTTACTGAAACGCACATCACGATAAATGCGAAAGGTTAATTTTTTTGGATTGAGACCGAGCAAAGAACTATCAAACTTGATAAGCTCTTCTAATAGCGGAGCAACAAATTCATCAAAGCTATCTTTGGCAGCAAGGTATTTTGGTTTGTTCTTTTCAAACCAGTCGCGATCATTGTTCTTACCAATATCTTTTAAAAATTTGAGAATGAGTTCAAAATTCATGAGGTTCCTTTTTATTTTATCCTAAATAATCCAGTATTGTCTCCAATCCTATGCCACGCGAAGCTTTCACTAAAATAGTTGAATTGCTTATTGGACTCTTTTTCAATTCTTCAATTAACAATGCCTTGCTTTCAAAATGCAATGCTTCAGGAAGTTCAGACTTTGCTGAAGAAACTAATTTACCACAGAGGTAAACACGATCAATCTTTTTCTCTTTTAATAATCTGCCAAGGTTTCGATGCTCTTTTTCAGCTTCACTTTCTAACTCAAACATATCACCAACAATAGCCACCTTCTGAGATGCTTGCATGCCCGCTAAATTTTCGATCGCTGCTTGCATCGAGCTCGGATTCGCATTGTATGCATCAAGAATGATTGTGTTACTACCTTTCTTCATGACCTGCGAACGCATATTGCCAGGAGTATATTCTGCAATGGCAGTATTTGCAGCAGCAGCGGCCACTCCAAAATACTTTCCAATACATAACGCAGCAGCCATATTCTCAAAATTATAGCCACCAATAATTTGAGTTTCAATTACATTTCCATTCTCAGCTTTTATTTTTACAAATGGATCGGCTCCAATCAATTCACAGTGGTAATAATCACCAGCAGCAGGATAGTAAATCGGGTTCTTGAATCGCTTCGCCATATTAGCAAGAATCTCGTTTTGTGAATTGATGAAGACTACTCCGTTATTAGTAAGAAGATGTTGGTATAATTCAGATTTTCCACGAACAATATTTTCAAATCCGCCAAACGTACCAATATGTGCTTTACCAATATTGGTGATAAATCCATGTGTCGGGTTTGCAATCGAACATAAAAGCGCAATCTCACCAAGATGGTTTGCTCCCATTTCGATAACAGCTACTTCAATTGTTTTATCAATCGACAAAATTGTAAGGGGAACGCCAATGTGATTGTTTAGATTTCCTTTAGTGGCAAGTGTCTTGAATTTTTTAATCAACACGGCATGAAGCAATTCTTTGCTTGTGGTTTTGCCATTCGATCCGGTTAAACCAATAAAAGGAATAGAGAATTGATCGCGATGGTATCGCGCTAATTTTTGCAAAGTGGTTAACACATCATCAACTAAAATGCATTTATCGTTTACAGCAAACTGTTTTTCATCAACAATCGAATACATTGCTCCTTTTCCTAAAGCTTCAAGAGCAAATTCGTTAGCATTAAAATTATCTCCCTTCAAAGCAAAGAACAGAGAACCCGGTTCTATCTTCCGGGTATCGATGGAGATTTTTCCAGAAGAGAGGTAATGCTGATATAACTTTTCTATTTCCATTTTATAAAATCAGAACGGCAATTTAAGACTTGTTTCTAACCAAGCTCGAATTACGAGTTACGAAGTACGAATTAATAGTCTAAAAAACCGATTACAAAAACAGATTTAGGTCCCTTGCTTCCCTATTTCAAAACTTTATAGTAAGTACCCGTACCTTGCAATTCGTAATTAGTACCTTATAAAGTATCTTGCCAAGATAACAGGCATGCCTGAGCGAACGTTAAGTAGAAAGAAAATAATTTCGAATGTCCAGAGTTGTATTGCTGTTTACCTTGCTATTTCCCTTCGCCCTTCAAGCGCAATTTACCTATGTGCTGGATCAGACTGTACCCGTAAAAGATCTTCAGGGAAACTCACTAGACATGCCATGGGCGGGAGGATTAAATGCTGCTCAATACAATACCATTGATTTAAATGGAGATAATAAAGATGACCTTGCCATTTTTGACCGGATGGCAAACAAGGTTATCACTTTTGTGAATGATAATAATCAATATCGTTATGCACCCGAATATGAAATACTATTCCCGGAGGAAATAACAAACTGGCTGCTCCTACGCGATTTCAATTGTGATGGAAAGAAAGATATTTTCACAGGAGATATTTTTGGGATGAAAGTGTATACCAACACAACATCAACCAATGGGAATCTTTCATGGCAACCCTTTCTGTTTTATGTCGGGTCTGCCAATCCGAAAAGTGAAGCTCTCCTTACCCTTGGCTTTTCAGGAAAAGTAAATCTACAACTTCAGTATGACGACTTGCCTTCTATTGTAGATGCTGATGGTGATGGTGATTTGGATATTTTCAACATGCAATATCAGGGAAAGACTATGGAGTTTCATAAAAATTTCAGCAAGGAGCGCTACGGCACTTGTGATTCCCTTGAATTCGAGCGTCAAACCCAGGCATGGGGTGGTTTTTCCGAATGTATCTGCGGTGATTTTGCATTTAACAATGAAGATTGTCCCCCAAATGGTGGTCGCACAAAACATGCAGGAGGAAAAAGTTTGTTGGTTATGGACACGGATGGAGATGCCGACATGGATGTATTATTCTCCGAATCGTCATGCACTAATCTTTATTTGTTAAAAAATGAAGGTGATAATAATAATCCAACAATTAATTCGTCCGCTATATTTCCATCCACAAATCAAATTGACTTTGTAATTTTTCCTTCTGCATTTTTTGAAGATGTAGACTTTGATGGAAAGAAAGATTTAATCGCAACACCTAATATTTTTTCAAGAGCTTATCTTGATTCTGACCTTAAAAATTCAAACTGGCTTTATAAAAATAATGGAACAAGTTCCAATCCATCATTTGCATTAGTTCAGAAAAATTTCATCCAGGATCAGATGATCGATATTGGCGACAATGCTATTCCTGCCTTTGCCGACTTCGATAACGATGGCGATTACGATATGTTTGTCAGTCAATATGTATCGGATAACTTTCCATCCACCATACACCTTTATAAAAACACAGGTACATCAACCGATCCTGAATTTACTTTATTCGATACGGATTACCTTCAGTTTTCAGCTACGTCATTTGTGAATCTCAAAATTCAATTTGCTGATATGAACAGCGACAGTAAAACTGACCTCGTCTTTGCCGCTACTTCACTCTTCACTGGAAGCACCGATCTTTTTTATCTGGAAAACAAAAGCAATTCAATACTTGATTTCTCTAATCAAACACCTCAGCTAATCGATTTTGATTTTAATTCGAGTGAAAATATTCTGGTTGCTGATATCAATCTTGACGGTCTCACTGATTTACTTATTGGAAAAAATAATGGTGCACTACAGTACTGGAAAAATAACGGACCTGCTGGTTCGCAAAATTATTCATTAACAAACGGTACATACCTTGGCCTGGGCTCCAGTGTACTACGACAAAATCTAGCTTCTTCTATTGCCGATTTAGATGGTGATGGGAAAAGTGATTTGATGCTTGGTGATCAGCTAGGAAAGATTACCATCGTTCCGGATTTCCGAGAGGCTTCTGATTTGAGTAATGCTGAAACAGAAATTATTCTCAACCCCATAGACTCCACATACCAATCACAAAATCTTGGGGGAAGAGTATGGCCAACCACTATCAATCTTTTCAATTCTGATCGACCTGTTATTGTAGTTGGTACAATACTGGGTGGCCTACGCTTGCTGCGAAATGATGCGAGTAAGGAATTGCTGAAAAGCCCTGTTGTTGAAATCTTTCCAAATCCCGTTTCAAGGCAGGTAGGTATATTAAACATCATTCCAGATAGAGATGTGACTATGCAAGTCTACTCTTCAATTGGTCAAAAAATAAGTGAGCCCGTTCAAATTGACGGCAGCGAAAACTTTGGACTCAACATTTCCGATTTATCCCCCGGTATGTACACCCTTCGATTCTCCATTAAAAGTTCTTTTAGAAAAACCAGGAGAGTTAGTTTGCCTACTGGTACACATATTCTTCAATTGTCAGTTACCAGTAACTACATATCTAAAAGAATTATCATTTATTAGAATCAATCCTCTCTCGCTTTCATTATGAACTACGCCTTTATTTTCGATATGGATGGCGTGCTGATTGACAGCAACCCTGCCCATAAAATAGCACTCAAACAATTTTGCAAACAGCACGGATATGATCTGAGTGAGACAGATTTACGTGAGAAAATATACGGCCGAACCAACAAAGACTGGCTCAGAAATCTTTTTGGCAACATTGACAAGAATCTTCTTCTTCAATATGCCGATGAAAAGGAGGCCCTGTTCCGTGAAATATTCAAGAAGGATGTAAAGCCATTAGAGGGACTTATTCCTTTTTTATCAAAGCTGAAAAAGGATGGAATTTCAAGAGCCATTGCTACCTCGGCTCCTCGCGCAAATGTTGACTTCACACTTCAATACGCCAACATGGACGGGTTCTTCGATACCATTTTGGATGAATCCTTTGTCAGTAAAGGCAAGCCTGATCCTGAGATCTATACTAAAACCGCCCAAGCTTTAGGTTTTGAGCCCGCCAGGTGCATTGTATTTGAGGATTCTCTATCGGGAGTTGAAGCCGGAAAGGCAGCAGGGTGCAAAGTGGTGGGTGTAACAACCACTCACAGTCGTGAAGAGCTGAGCAAAACCGATTTTATTATCGATAATTTTATAGGCATAACGCCCCAATCGCTTATTTCAACGCTTTTTTGAATTGGCATCCCGGATTATTTTCAAGTGCCTTTGGATTATTGGAGTCGTTTTAGCGATATTTGCAATCCGTTTTCAAAGGCGGGTTTAAATAATTGAGTAGCTATGGCACGTGTTTGTCAAATAACAGGAAAAAGACCTCAGGTAGGTAATAACGTTTCGCACGCGAACAACAAGACGAAGAGAAAGTTCTATCCGAACCTTCAGAAAAAACGTTTTTTCATACCTGAAGAGGATAAATGGATCACTTTGAAGCTTACAACAAAGGCGATTAAAACCATCAGCAAGTATGGTATTTCTGCTGTGTTGAAAGAAGCAAAGGCTAACGGTCACTTAGTATTGTAATCAAAATCAGGTTAAGGGTTATTCGTTAATGGTTTCAGCCAAAAGCGAGCAACATTTACCGAACAACATTTAATAGTCAACAAAATGGCAAAGAGAGGTAACAGAATTCAAGTGATACTCGAGTGCACAGAGCACAAGACGACAGGCGCGCCAGGAATGAGCCGCTACATCACTACTAAAAACCGCAAAAACACAACAGAGCGGTTAGAATTGAAGAAATACAACCGTATTCTTAAGAAAGTAACTGTTCACAAAGAAATTAAATAACCCATGGCAAAGAAAGTAGTTGCATCCTTAAAAAAGACAGACGGAAAAAGCTATGCAAAAGTAATCCGTGCTGTGCGTTCTGAAAAAACTGGCGCTTACACATTCAGAGAAGAAATCGTTTCCTCTGATTTAGTGAAAGAAACACTCGCTAAGAAGTAATTCAGGTATTGAAGAAATTAAAAAGTCCCCGCGTGGGACTTTTTTTGTTTATCCTCCCCTCAACAGGAGATGCGTTCATCCTTTAAAAAATCCCATCTATGGCATTGTTTGGATTGTTTTCAAAAGATAAAAAAGAATCGCTCGATAAAGGCTTAGAAAAAACGAAGGATACTTTCTTCAGCAAACTCGGCAAAGCGTTAGTGGGTAAAGCCACGGTAGATGAAGAAGTGCTGGACAACCTGGAAGAGATTCTGATTTCATCGGATGTTGGTGTTACTACTACGCTGAAAATTATAGGACGCATTGAACAGCGTGTTACGCGTGATAAATATTTAGGCACCACTGAACTCGATCGCATTCTGAAAGAAGAGATTGCTAGTCTCCTTTCAGAAAGTAATTCTACAGACGTTTCTGATTTTGAAATTCCGTCAGGCGCAAAACCATATGTAATTATGGTAGTAGGTGTGAATGGTGTTGGCAAAACAACAACCATAGGCAAACTCTCCGCACAGTTTAAAAACAAAGGAAAGAAAGTATTACTCGGTGCAGCCGATACCTTTCGTGCTGCAGCAGTCGATCAATTAAAATTGTGGGGAGAACGTGTTGGTGTACCGGTTGTATCGAAAGGTATGAACACGGATCCATCCGCTGTTGCGTATGATGCAGTTGTAGAAGGTGTGAATCAACAATCTGATGTTATCATTATTGACACCGCTGGAAGACTTCACACTAAAGTGAATTTGATGGCTGAATTAACAAAGATCAAACGCGTAATTCAAAAAGTAATTCCAGATGCCCCTCATGAAGTATTGTTAGTGTTGGATGGAAGTACTGGACAAAACGCATTTGTACAAGCTACTGAATTTACAAAAGCAACCGAAGTTACAGCACTCGCTATTACGAAGTTGGATGGCACGGCAAAAGGTGGAGTAGTAATCGGAATTTCGGATCAATTTAAAATCCCGGTGAAATACATTGGAGTTGGTGAAAAAGTAGATGACCTTCAGATATTTAACAAGACTGAGTTTGTAGACTCACTTTTTAAGCGGAACTAATTGTCTCTTAGTAATCGGAATTCTGAAGAGCAATTGATAATTAAATCCCCAATACACTTCTTTATTTGTTAGGCCGTAGCCCGGCACATCATGTGGTAGAAGGTCAGGTGTATCGCCCATACTCAAAGCAAATTTGTAACGGATAGTATAGCCTAGCCATATCATTTTCCAAAGACGCACACGCATTCCGGTAGTGAGTTCAAACCAATTGGCAGGTACATTTCGGTTAGTGAATACTTCATTCGAACTTCCCCACAGTGGGTCATTAATAATAACTGAATAATCTTCTGAAAACGAACTGTGTGCATAACGCATCCCCAGAAAGAACATATTCTTTACTGGGCTCTTTGTCAAAAAATTTACATCCACACCAACACGAAAATAATTTCCGTTGTTGCTGTAGTTTGAGGAATCCTGAATATAGGTTCTGCCCCACGCCCCATAATCTACAGTAAGGAAGTAGCGGTAGAAATCCACATCAGCATTTACCTCATACCCTTTAAAGGTCTCATCATAGGTATTGCGAACTAATGAAAATACATCTGTACCGAATCGAACTCCGGTAGGTAGAAACTTATTTCTCACCGAATCTTTTTCCTGCGCAAACAGAGCCATTGGGAAAAATAAAACAAACGATATGGTGATTTTTAACAACCTCACTTAATAATCTCAATGTTGGTAATGGAGGGAAATTGAAGAGAATCTTTAGGCACAAGAATATTAGAGGGAAGAATATTCGGAGAGGTTGCTTTTAAATTGTCGTAAACATTCTGAACAGCACAGGCATTGAAAATTGTTTTGCCGAATGGCTCGTAGCTTACACTTAATGTATCAATCAATGCCGGGTCTCCGTCTTTTACTTTAAAGTCAAAATAGTATTCAGCATTTAAAGCAGATTCATTTATAGGAAGTTCAACGGTTGAAATCGCCTTACCTTCGTAGTATTTATCTGATGAGAAATTATTAGTGATCTTATTAAAGGTAACAGTTGCTGAAACAAAGGTTCCTTCTACCTTCTCGGTTTTAAAATACACCTTCATCAGATTTGTTTTGGGGCACTGAAAAATTAACACATTGGTAGTCGCAGGATCTTGTGGTGCATCAACCGCTTTTTTATCTACGATGGCAATGCTTACTGAATCAAATTCAACTGAACTCGCACTCAAGCCTGAAGCATACGTAGCTAAAGGACAAACATTATATCGTTCCTCGTCAGTTAAAGTATAGGCAAGTGAAAGTGTATTTAATTTTCCACCAATGCTCATATTAAAATCAGAAGAACCCGTGTTCAGATTGATAGGTAGTGTAACGGTGTTTGTTGTACTATCCTGATAAAACATTTCACCTGAATATGTTGCAATAATATTATCAACATTCACCGACAAAAGCTGACTTGATTTTTTTCCGTTTGTGGCGATATACAATTGATAAAAATCAAGCTTCACCAGGTTCGTTGTCGGGCACCGATAGATCTCAATATTAATGTAGGGGGGATTGTTGACTTGATTCGTAACCAATCGGATAGAATCAAAACCCGCTTGTTGGTCAATCGTTAAGTTTGATAAAATATAGCGAGGTCCGCATTCATCGGAAACAAATTGCGCCTGAGATAAATATTTCAAAAGCATTGATCCACTGACCTTATCACCGGAAATAGTCACACCGGTTTGGTTAGCTAAGTAATTAAGATCAATAAGTAGGCTACTCAGGTATGTGTAGGGATAAAAAGTGCTATCCACTCCATTAATTTCCATTCCATAAACCCCTATTACATCCGCCTTATTCGTTCCCAAAACCTTAAACGAAACTCCGATCTGGTCACTATTCAACCGAAAACAATCAGGTTGGTCGAGGCATGATATGGCCATAGCGCCAAAGAAGAGAAACCAACTACTTTTTTTCAATTTCCACATGAAGGGCGTAAAGATAAGGGAAATGAGTGATGTACGAATTGCGTGGTACGAAGTACAATTTGGGGTTTCGGAAATTTTCAAATTCTTAATTTTTAATGATTAAGCATTTACGGAATTATGAACTGTTTTCGCCATGTTAAGCATAAATCGTACCTCTTAAATCGCACCTCGTTCTTCATTTTCGTACTTTTGCAACCTTAACAGAAGCATGTGAAGACAAAAGGTAATCGAAAATCGAAGGTAAACATCGTAACGCTGGGCTGTTCAAAAAACCTGGTAGATTCGGAGGTATTATTAACTCAACTGAGGGGTAATGGCATTGATGCTGTCCATGAGTCTAAAGAAGACGATGCCAGTATAGTAGTGATCAACACGTGTGGCTTCATTGATAACGCTAAGCAGGAATCCATCGACACCATCCTTCGTTATGTCGATGCCAAAGAGGAAGGTATCGTTGATAAAGTTTATGTTACCGGATGCCTTTCGGAACGCTATAAGGACGACCTCGAAAAAGAGATCCCACAGGTTGATGCATGGTTTGGAACTCGTGATCTATCCCGACTTTTAAAAGTTTTCAGAGCTGATTATAAACATGAATTGGTGGGTGAACGGATTCTTACCAATCCAAGTCACTACGCCTACCTTAAAATTTCTGAAGGCTGCGATAGACCTTGCTCCTTCTGTGCTATACCATTAATGCGCGGTGGACATATTTCCCGACCGATCGAAGAATTGGTGCTCGAAGCTAAAAACTTAGCGAAGCAAGGAACAAAGGAATTACTTCTCATTGCTCAGGATTCTACTTACTACGGACTTGATCTTTACAAGAAACGAAATCTGGCCGACCTTCTGAAAAATCTTTCAGATATAGAGGGTATTGAATGGATTCGTTTACACTATGCATTTCCAACAGGCTTCCCAATGGATGCATTGGATGTGATGGCTGAGCGTAGCAACATTTGTAAATACATTGATATGCCTTTGCAACATGCTTCTACTAAATTATTGCAGTCGATGCGCAGAGGTACAACGCGTGAGAAGACGGAAAAACTGATTCATACTATTCGTGAGAAAGTACCCGGCATTGCCATTCGCACAACGATGATTTCCGGACATCCAGGTGAAACGCAGCAAGACTTTGAAGAGATGAAAGATTTCGTAGAAAAATCACGCTTCGATCGTCTTGGAATTTTTACATACTCGCACGAAGAAAACACACACTCTCATTCCATGGCCGATGACGTGCCCGATGATGTGAAGCAAGAACGTATGGAGGAAGTGATGGAACTTCAACAGGGAATTTCTTTGGAACTTAATCAGGCAAAGGTAGGCAAGACCTTTAAGGTTTTGATTGACCGCAAAGAAGGTGGCGATTTTGTGGGCCGGACTGAGTTCGATTCTCCCGAGGTCGATAACGAAGTAATCATTCAAAGCAAGGATAATTACCTGCGCATGGGTGATTTTGTGAATGTAAAAGTAAAGTCCGCGACAGAGTTTGATTTAACCGGGGAAGTTGTTCGATAACCTCGTGTAATTTTGTGAACTTAATCCATAAATTGACGTTATTCGATCTATGGTTTTTAAAAGTCCCACCAACTTTTGTTGTTAAACATGAAGCTTAACAAAGTCGCTTTCGCGGATACGCGATCATTCAGTCCCTTCTTTCTGGATTACATTCAACAAAAAGAAACTCTAAAACCATATTACAATCGCTTCCCATTAATGCAAAATGTTGGCGATCAGATAAAAGAAAAAGCATCATCCTTTCCAACATCATCCCGATCTGTTTTAGTTGATGCACTTACTCGGCAATATCAAGGATATTCAATTTCAGAAGCCGTTCAGAAAAACATAACACAGCTTCAAAACGAAAATACATTTACCGTTACCACAGGTCATCAACTCAACATCTTCACAGGACCATTATATTTCATTTATAAAATTGTAACTGTAATCAATGCCTGCAAACAACTGAAAGCTCAATATCCCAACTACAATTTTGTTCCTGTGTATTGGATGGCTTCAGAAGATCATGACTATGATGAGATAAAATATTTCAAACTCTACGGAAAGAAATACACTTGGGAAACTGATCAGAAAGGTGCTGTTGGACGATTTGACACGAAGAGCTTAAGTAAGCTGGCAAATGAAATTCCGGGAGAAATAAAGATTTTCCGTGAGGCTTACGCCAAGCATAAAAAATTAAGCGATGCTGTGCGCGCCTATGTACACACACTGTTTAGCAACGAAGGACTTGTCGTTATTGATGGAGACGATCGCTCGCTCAAATCATTGTTTACATCCGTGATGAAACAAGATATTGTCGAGCATGTTGCGAAAAAACATGTTGATCAAGCCACTGCCGGGCTTGAAGGACTTGATTATAAAACCCAAATTTATTGTCGCGATATTAATTTCTTCTATTTGATTGACGGCTTACGTAGCCGTATTGAGAAGAAAGAAAACATTTATCATGTATTAGACAGCGACATCAGTTTTACTCAAGCGCAGATTGAAAAAGTAATTAATGAAGAACCAGAAAAATTTAGTCCGAACGTTATTCTTCGTCCGCTGTATCAGGAAATGATCCTTCCCAATCTTGCTTACATTGGCGGGCCGGCAGAAGTAATTTACTGGCTTCAGTTGAAGGATGTATTCCAACATTTCAATACCCCATTCCCAATACTTATGCCACGAAATTTTGGTTTGGTGATGGATCATGAAGTATCTCGTAAATTTTCCAAGACTGATCTTGAGCTTAAAGATTTATTTGAAGAAAAGAATTACCTCTTCAATCATTGGGTACTCAAACACTCCCCTCGTAACCTGACCGTAGGTACAGAACGAGAAGGCATTGTAAAACTTTTTGAAATCCTTCGCGAACGTGCCGCTACAGTTGATAAAACGTTAGATCCATTTGTTGGAGCTGAAGGCAAGAGAGCTCTAAACAGTTTGGAAAAAATAGAACGCAAGTTACTGCGTGCAGAAAAGAGACTTCACGGTGATAAGCTTCGTCAGATTGAAGCGGTTAAAGATGCACTCTTTCCAAATGGAAACTTGCAGGAACGGACGGATAACTTTCTAAACTTCTATCAACAAGATTCTGATTTCATCCAAAATATAATCGATGCATTTGACCCTTTCGATTTTCAAATGAATGTATTGCAATACGAGTCGTAAAAGGTTTCGCTCCTACGGAGCTGTCATTCTTATTAATTAATCCTTCTACCAAACTTTCGCTCCTACGTAGCAACAATTCTTGTTTAAATTATCGCTTTTACCAAACCTTCGTTCCTCTGGAGCTATTAGCAAATGTGAAATGGTTTTGGTATGAAAAAAAGAATCCCGTAGGGATGACATTCTGGTAACCAAACAAATTCATCATCCCAGAGTCCTGTAGGGACGAAATCTGCATTTGGTACACATTCATTCCGCCTCTATCTTTGACCATGACCAAAGAAGAACTTCGCAAAATCTATCTTCAGAAAAGACGTTCACTCTCTGATGTCGAGTATGAAAGTTTGAGTATACAGATCTGTGAAAACTTTTTTAATCAGGTTGATCTTTCATCTATCAAGGTGCTTCACATTTTTATTCCAATTGAAAAAAATCGTGAGCCGAATACCGTCTTCATTATTGAAAGAATACAAAAGAAATTCTCTCACATCAGCCTGGTTGTTCCTCGTGTAAATCATATCACTGAAGAAATGGAAAACTTTCATTTCGAAGGATTCCATCAACTAGGAAAAAACAAATGGGATCTACTCGAACCTAAAGAGGGTAAGCAAGTTGACGCGAAAGAAATTGATATGGTTCTTATTCCGTTGTTAGCTTTTGATGAAGAAGGCCATCGCGTTGGATACGGAAAGGGATTTTACGATAAGCTTCTCAGCAAAAGTAAGTCAGATTGTAAACGTATTGGATTATCTCTTCTGGAACCCATTGCAAAAATTGAAGACATCTATCCACATGACAAGAAACTTCATGCGTGCATTACGCCTTCAAAGACCTGGAATTTTGAATTCTAAACTTCCGGTTCTTGCTGACTTAAGCAATGAAACGATCCCAATCCCCAGATAATATCGGTTGAATCTAGTCCAACTACTTTTCGAGTAGCGAATTGTTGTTGAAGAATATCCAATGCCCGATCATCATGCTTATCGCGAAAGGTAGGGACGATTACATATTTATTTCCAATGTAAAAGTTCGCATACGATGCTGGTAAACGCATACCGTCATACTCAACTGCGGATGGCATAGGCAATTCAACTACATTAAGTTGTTTACCATTTTCTAGCCGAAGTGTCTTTAATGTGTGAAGATTTTCCTGGAGTATGCTGTAATTCACATCACTTTTGTTTTCCTCCACAATCGTTACGACTGTATCTTCATTTACAAATCGGGTGAGATCATCAATGTGCCCATCGGTATCATCACCTACAATACCATCCCCAAGCCAGAGAATATTTTCTACTCCGTAATAGTTATGCAAATATTCTTCAATCTGTTTCTGATTGAGATGTGGATTTCGATTTGGATTTAGCAAACAGGATGTAGTTGTTAGCACTGTTCCCTTTCCATTAAAATCAACAGAACCGCCTTCCATCACAATGTCCGGATACACTACCGGAATATTATAATGCTGTGCTACTAATGTTGGAATATTATCATCTAAATCAAATGGCGGATATTTTCCTCCCCAGGCATTATACCCCCAATCCACAATCATCTTCTTTTTGATTTTAGGATTGATCAAAAAAGCAGGACCATGATCGCGGCACCATGCATCATTAGTAGGATGAAAAAAGAATTGAACCTTATTCATATCCGCCCCTGCCTCGCTGATGAAACGAAATGCTTTCTGTTTCATCGCCTCATCCAACACATTGATATTTACCTTCTCTCCTTCAGATAGGTATTTTATAAACTGAGCATATATCGGGAAAATCAATTCAATTTTTCCTGGCCATGAAGCTTCCTTGTGCGGCCAGCTAAGCCAGGTAGCTGTATGCTTTGCAAATTCTGCGGGAAAGTAAAAGCCTTCTTGCTTTGGAGTCATAGTGTAATCAGTTACCAGTTACCGGTTTCAGGTTACCGGTAACTGGCAACCGGAAACCGGTAACGGATTAGTCTTCGTCAATAAATCGTTTTGTGATGGGCTGATAGGAATCAATTCTACGATCACGCATGAATGGCCAATGCGTTCTGTATGAATCCGTTTTCGCTAAATCAATTTTTTCAACATGTACTTCTTCTTTGTCGTGGGAGGCGAGGTAAAGTATTTTTCCAAAAGGATTGGTAATGAACGATCCTCCCCAAAATTTCATTGCACCGTTTTGTTCAAAGCCCACACGGTTTACACTCACAACATGCAATCCGTTAGCTACCGAGTGACTGCGTTGAATGGTTTGCCATGCATTATATTGTTCGCTATTAGTATCTTCATCTTGTGATGTTGCCCAACCAATAGCGGTGGGATAAAATAAAATCTCTGCCCCCATTAATGAGGTAATGCGTGAAGCTTCAGGATACCATTGGTCCCAACAGATCAACACACCTATTGTGGCAAACTTTGTTTTGAAAACTTTGTATCCTAAATCACCAGGTGTGAAATAAAATTTCTCGTAATACGCTGGGTCATCCGGAATGTGCATCTTCCTGTATTTACCCAGGTAGGTTCCGTCTGCATCTAACACGGCTGTTGTGTTGTGATATATTCCGCTAGTACGTTTCTCGAAAAGTGAGGCGATTATCACAACATTCAACTCCTTTGCAACTGATGATAAGGTCTCAGTAGAAGGCCCAGGAATAGGCTCTGCCAGTTTGAAGTTTTCATAATCTTCAACATCGCAGAAATAGAGCGATGTAAATAACTCCTGAAGACAAACCACCTGCGCGCCCTTTGCTGCGGCCTCGCGGATTTTTACAATGGCTTTATTCAGATTTTCTGCCGGGTCGTCACTGCATGTCATTTGCACAATACCCACATTCACCAGTTTTTGCACAGTCATTTCAGTTAATGAACTGCAAAAGTAGAAACTAATTAGAGAGGGGTGAAATTAATTTTTGAGTTGAATTTATTCGTGCATTCGTGGCAGTTTAAAATAGCCACGAATGCACGAATGTTGCTTTATAGCTTTTGATTTACCTCCTACAAAATCCCAAGCTTCTCCAGCTCTCTTTTTGTCTGATCCGGATTTTGGAAATGAATGGTATACATGCCCAATGCCTTAGCCCCAACAATGTTGTGTGCATTATCGTCAATGAACAAAGCTGTTGTCGGATCGATTTTATAGCGATCGAAAAGAATTTGGTAAAACTCCGGATGGGGCTTTCTGGTTTTCTCTATTCCCGAAACGACAATGCCTTCGAACCAATGTAAAAACTCAAAATTGTCAAGCGCCCACGGAAAGGTTTCGGCCGACCAGTTGGTAAGGGCATATAAACGATGATTGGATTTTTCTTTGATAGCAGTGAGAAGTTCAACCGTACCGGGCACAGAACCATTCATGGTTTCCTGCCAGCGCCCATACCAGGCACGGATCGGTAATTCCCATTCGGGATGTTTGGCAACCAATTCTTCTGTTGCATCTTCAAACGAACGACCTGCATCTTGCATATCGTTCCATTCGCTCGTGCAAATGTTTTCCAGAAACCAGGTAATCTCTTCTTCAGTTTTAAAAATCTTTCGATACAGGTAGCGCGGGCTCCAATCGATAAGCACACCGCCTAAATCGAAAATAACAGTTTGGATTTGAGGGTTCATAGAGGAGATATAAGATTCATTAAGTATCAGAATTCTCTACGAGAGGTTCTGATAAGGAATTACTAGTTAATCCTTGTCTTAAATTAGTTATAAAAACTAGTAGCCCAACAATCAATAAAAACACCCCAATAACAAATGTTGGTGTTCTAATAGAATCATAGTACAACATTAACTGTAATAATTGTTGGTTTTGCTCTTCTGTAAAACTCCCACTTCCGTAAGAGTCGCTAAGGTAGCCTGACTGTGACTCAGGAAGAATTATAAATCTGTTCAGAAAGACAGCCAGTGCTATACCAGCCAGCGATAGATAAAAGTGAATTTTGACAAGTCTCTCATTTATTCTAAATCGTTTTATTCTCTCAACAATGAAATAGATAACAGCAAGATCAATCCAATAAACCAAAGCATAAAAACCAAACCTTTTTAGTAAGTAGATATTTGTTGCGTTACTTTTAATACTCAACTGTTCAGGGGTTGACTGTCCAGACTTGTAAACAGACCAAGTTCCTCCATAGTCCTCATATGAGGGTAGTAGCCAATAGAGAATTGAAAGAACTATAAATGTGGAAATCAATCCGACAAGAAAAAATTGATGAGGTTTAATCTTCATATAATCAGGCTAACACAAGGTGGATCGAGTTAAAAGCAAAATCAACTAACACTACTCTTCCCCACAACCTCCATCACCCTTTCACTAACAACAGTAGGTGTAATGCGGGTAAGGCAGGGGAAATCTCCGAGATAACATTTTTCTTTTCCATACACTGAACATGGACGGCAAGGAAGTTCTTCGCGGCTGATTTCAATGATGCTCTCTTGGCCTTTTCCATAAGGACCAAAACCCACATCGATGTGAGTGCCACCCCAAATAGAAAGCAAGGGTATGTTGGCTAACGCTGCCATATGCATATTAGATGAATCGACACAAAGCATCACATCAAGATGTTGCATCAACGCAATCTCCTGGCGAAGTTTTAATTGTCCGGCAATGACTTCAACATTTTGTGGGAACTGTTGCTTTAATGATTCAAAAAATTGAATTTCTTTATCACCTCCACCAAACAAAAAGAATTTGATTGGCTCTTTTGCAATCAGCAATTCAAATAGCGGTTTATAATTTTCAACGGGCCATATTTTTGATTTGTGCATAGCGAAAGGTGCAATGCCAATCCACTTACTTTTCTCAATTGACTTCTTATACCCAAACCAACCTGAAGCAGTTTGAATAGATTCTCCCAATGCCATATAGGGAGGTTCTACAATCGGAAAAGAATAACCCGCCTTTTCAAACGCGAGTCGATACCGCTCGACCGTGTGCATCAGCGGTGTTGTAATTTTATTTTCCTTACGGGTAAATAAATGCTTTTCCTTTTTTCCCTTTTCAAAAACTACTACACGAGATGAAAACAGTTTAAAGAAGCCTCTGAGGATTTTTGTTCGAATATGATCGTGCATATCAAACACTACTTCATAGGGGCCTTTTCGCAAAAGTTTTTTGCACAAGTCGCGCATCCCGAAAATTCCGGTATAGGTATAATCAACATCAGCCGGAAAAACAATCACACGTTCCATATCAAAAAACAGCGGGCCGAATTTCGGTCGTGTTACTACAGTAACTTCAACATCAGGATTGGCAGCCACGAAAGATTTTACTACAGGTACGAGCAATGCGACATCGCCCATGGCCGAAAAACGAAAGATTAAAATTTTTCTCATCGCTGTTATTTCTTTTGATTGTACAACATGGGATTCAACGAAGCATCATTGTACATCTTCATTTGCCGATATACTTTAAACCTGCGATTGCCTGAACCAATGTCTTCCATCAGCTCATCAAACGCAGTCTTCATATCCACACGTTGTTCTAATAAAATATTCAATTTCAGTTGGCACTTCTCTTTGTGTTCTGCATCAACATCGTTCCGTTCAGTTTGTTCTTTCATGTGAAAAACTTTGAGCAACAAAATGCTCATTCGGTCTAACAACCAGGCAGGAGTTTCAGAGTTAATGCGCGTTCCTGATTTTGGTATTACGTGTTTAAACTCGTCCAAAAACACATCGTCAATTTTCTCAACCCGATCGGTGCGATCCTGATTCGACTTATCAATTCTTCTTTTTAGTTGAACCGCCTCTGTTGGATTTATTTCCGGAAGGCGAATGATATCCTCCAAATGCCATTGCACCGTATCGATCCAATTCTTTGTGTATAAGAGGTGCTCAAAACTTCCTTCCTTAAAAGGATTTTTTATCGGAAAATCAACATTATCGTGAACATGATAGTCATCAATACTGCGTTGAAAAACCGAATAGCACTCTTCTGCTTTTAGCATAATCCATACATTGAAGACGCAATTTAATTAATTTGCCATACCTCACACACCCAAACCCGCGCCCTCACCTACCATTAACTATTAACCATTAACTATTAGTGTCGTCTCACCATTTTGTAAAAGAAGGTCAGGAGCCAGCGTTGCTGATTCTTGATGCATTATCCCTTGAACTTGCCGAGCCCTTGCTGGAGTGGGCACCTCTCGTAATGGTGACCGATAAAGTATTAACAACAGTATTGCGATGGGGAACTAAGATCGATGTTGCCCTCGTGCGAGTTGATAGAATGGAAGATGTAAAGACTGAATTAGTCGATCAGTTTCCAGTAGAGATTATTGCCTATCACAATCAAGATGATCTTCTTTCTATTGCTTTTAATTTCCTGATCAATAGAAAGCAAAAAGCAGTGAATCTGATGACAGAAATGTCAGATTCGTTATTTGATATTGTGAATCCGTTCACAAAAAAAATTCAGGTTGGTGTATTCGATCAAGACATCAATTGGTTATGCATTCCCAATGGTCAGTATCAAAAATGGCTGCCGGCAAAGAGCCGATTGAAGATCAGAAATGATGCGAAACAAAACCTTCAATTCACTGGTCTGATCCGTCATCCAGAATATTGGGAGGCGGAAAAAGATGGAATGGTGACCATTCAATCAGATCAGTTTTTTTGGGTGGGTGAACTGCCTGAATAAGATAGATTTAGGAGTCATTTGAAGTGCTTGGCACTATTATTAAATGTTTACACTTTCTTCATAGGGGTAAATCTTTTCTGAATTGTCATAACCACATAGCCGTAAAGCCGTAAATTTCGATGTTAAGAAAAGAAAGCATTGGAATTACACGAGCACCAGCAACAAAATGCGCTGAAAACGGGCGACCTAACTGCTTTTGAGATGCTTTTCAGAACGTTTTACCAACCCCTATGTAATTACGCCTACACCTTTACCCAAGATCGGGACGAGGCAGAAGAGGTAGTACAATCCACTTTCTTGTCGATTTGGGAGAAATATAAGACCCTTGAGATTCATACTGCCATGAAGCCGTACCTCTACGCCATGGTGCGCAATTCGTGTCTTAACATCATCAAGCACGAAAAAATAAAACAACAGCATGTACAAACAGAAATGGTAATGGCCGATCGAAGTAGCGAATCGGTAACCAATACTGTATTAGCCACTGAACTTGATGAACGAATTCAAAAGGCTGTGGAGAAATTACCAGAACAATGCCGGATCATATTTAAGTTGAGCCGGTTTGAAGAATTGAAGTATGCAGAGATAGCGGAGCATTTGAATCTTTCTGTGAAAACAGTGGAGAATCAAATGGGGAAGGCATTGAAGATTATGCGCGAGCAGCTCAAAGATTATTTGCCGCTCTTGCTGGTGTTGATGAAAGAATTTTTAAACTGAAAGATTGAGAAACAGCGAAGACCATATTGACGAACTATTAGCAAAATATGTAGCGAATGAAGCTACTATTGACGAAAAAGCGATTGTTGAATCGTGGCTAACAGAAAATTCTGCGAATGCAAAACATTTGGATCAATTGAATCTGATATTCAATCAGACCACTGCCCTTAAAGAAGCACAACGCTTTGACACGGATGCTGCCTGGGGAAAAGTAAAATCCAAATTAGGCAAGCAAGAAACGCGCACCATTGAGTTCAAACCTCAAAGTTCAAACTTCCCGGTGTGGCTTCGCATTGCTGCGTCTATTGTTGTGGTGCTGGGTATTGGACTTTACTTCGCTCAGTATGCAACAAAACCTGTAGATGTATATGCACAACAAGCAACAACTGTCATTTTAAAAGATACTCTGCCCGATGGAAGTGTGGCTGTGCTTAATAAAAAATCTTCTCTTGCCTACGAATATAACCGACTCAAGAAAACACGAAAATTAAAGTTGGTGGGAGAAGCTTACTTTAATGTGAAGCACGAAAAAACAAAACCTTTCATTATTGAAACACAAGAGGTGATCATTGAAGACATCGGCACTACTTTTAATGTAAAGTCATATCCGGAAAGTAATACTATTGAAGTTTTTGTGGAAAGTGGAGAAGTGAAATTTTATTCAAGTAATAATAAAGGTCTAAGCCTCAAACAAGGAGAGACGGGCACCTACAATAAAATAAGCAAAACATTTGCGCGTCTTGTGGAAACCGACACCAATGTTCTCGCGTATCAGAATCACGTGTTTCATTTTAATAATACCGACCTGGGGGTAATCATTGACGAAATCAATGAAGTGTACAATGCAAAATTGGTTGTAGCTAAACCGGAGCTGCGTGGATGTCGCATAACAGTAGACTTTAAAGGCGAAACGCTGGAATCAATTGTTGACATTATCTCTGAAACACTCAACTTGACCGTAACAAAATCGGATAACCAGATTGTATTAGACGGTAACGTTTGTCAGTATTGATCCTATGAGATTACTCTACTTTCATTTTTTCATTCTTTCTGTCGCAGCCTCCTCCGTCTACGCTCAATCAAAACCGTTACTTGAAAGGGAAATATCCGTTTCGTTTACCAATGAAAAATTAGATGCAGCACTGGTAAAACTTTCGAAGCAGGAAAAATTTACGTTCTCATACAATCCAGCCATACTGAATTTAAATGCAATCATTAACGCATCTTATGAACGAAAGACGCTGCGTGAAGTGCTTATCTATTTAGTTGGATCATCCATTCAGCCAAAAGAGAAAGGTAATTATATTATCCTTGCCAAAACCAATTCAACACAGCCTAAAACAGGAAGCGTAGTTCCGTTAATTATTAGCGGCTATGTTGTGAACATGGACAGCAACGAAAAAATTGGCGAGGTCAGTATCTATGATAAAAAATCCCTCACTGCTGTTATTACCAATCCGTATGGATACTTTAAGTTGATTCTAGAAAAACCAGAAACTCAAAATTTCATTTCCATTAACAAACGTAGTTATCGTGATACAGTCATTACCATCTCTCCCGATGCCAACTCTTTTTTAACAATTGTATTGGAGCCTGAACAACGAGTTATCGTTCAGACCACCAACGAAAGTGATTTAAAAAAGGATAGCACTGAAACGATAATACTCCCTCCTCTTTTATCAGACGATAAAACTATATCGCAGCCCAAACTAGCGCGCGATTTAAACATGGAGAATATCAAAGACACGCTGCATCGTAAATGGCAGGTATCTCTTTTTCCTTTTATCGGAACCAATCATACACTGAGTGGAAATGTAATTAATGACTACTCGCTTAACGTTGTTGGTGGCTATGGATTAGGTGTAAAGAAAGTAGAAGTCGCGGGTTATTTTAATATCAATCGCGGAAGTGTTGAGCGCTGGCAACTTGCTGGTACGTTCAACTTAAACTTTGGTTCGGTTAAAGGCTTTCAGGGTGCTGGCTCTTTTAACATCAATCGTGGAAGTGCCGAAGCTGTACAAGTGGCGGGAGCTTTTAATTTTAATAGACAGGCATCACAAGGTGCACAGTTTGCCGGGTTCATGAACATTCAACAGAGAACGTATCGCGGTGCGCAGCTAGCAGGCTTTATGAACGTAACAGGAGATGAAATAACCGGATCACAAATTTCCGGCTTTATGAACTATGCTAAGAAGATTCATGGAACTCAGATTTCCGGATTCATCAACTATGCTAAAAATGTTCAGGGTACTCAAATCGGATTAATCAATATTTCAGATAGCGTGCATGGCGTACCGATTGGTTTGATTAACATCGTTAAGCACGGCTATCATAAAATAGAAGTCTCTTCTGACGAAGTGTTTTATACCAACCTGGCGTTTCGAACAGGTGTTCCTTTGTTGTATACTATTATTACAGCTGGTATTAAGCCAGACAATTTCGAAGATCCATATTGGACAGTGGGATATGGCATAGGCACTGCACCAAAATTAGCGAAATGGCTTTCTCTCAACTTTGATGTTACTGCCAATCAAGTGAGCAAAGGAAACTTTACACCTGCTGTTAACATTGTGAACAAGCTTTACATGGGATTTGAAGTTCAACCCCTTCCCAAATTCGCCTTCACATTTGGTGTCACATTAAATGCCTATGTAACCGACACAACCTACGATGGCTACACCGATCTTTTCACATCCTATAAGCCCAAGATGATTTACGATGAAACATCAACCGACAGCAATACTAACATGAAGATGTGGTGGGGCGCAAAAGTTGGTTTGCGGTTTTTGTAAGTAAGCATAATCAAGATTTACTTTCCATAGCGCAGTTAAAAAATGAAGCCCGCTGCAAATCGCACAGAATTAAAAGTGTGCTATTGCGCGGAATGAAAAATCTGAGCATTGAACTCCACAAGCAGGCCGCGCAAAAAAACTCCTCAACACAAACTTGCTTTTAGCAAGTTTGTGTTGAGGAGTTAGCAACTACATGAATGACCAACTCGCCCGAAGCGAGTTGGTCATTCATGTAGTTGAAGGCG
>JBDTTT010000056.1:0-34334 GCA_039930485.1 Chryseolinea sp. | reverse complement strand
TAACCAAATGGATTTTTTGTGAGCAAGAAGTGAATCAGGCGAAAGCCCTAAAGATTCGGGTGAACAAATACCATCGCGGAAAGAATGTAGTGATTTTTGATTCACCTCTTGATGAGTTGATTGATAAATTCAGATCCTACATACCACCCAGTAAAGGCGGACACAAAGTGGCAGTGCTTTGTTTGATTGACCCCTTTTCTGTCGAAGTACCGTTTGCCATGATTGATAAGCTGGCCGCATTGAATTTCAGTTTCCTGATGCCGTTTACCTTTATGATGAACGAGCGGTTGAACTACCGCTATTACCTTCACGAAAATGCAGAGAAGTTTAAGCGATATGCGGGTGCGGCAAACTTCGATCGGATGAAAGGTGTAGAAAGCAACGAACAATTCTACAGGCGACTGGTTAGATTATATCAAAATAACATGTTGGTAACGGGAGTGAATGCCGCGTTGTCAACACACAAACTGGAATCGAAACTGATGGATTTGCCTGCCTATTCCATCGGATTTTTCTCGAAACAATTTTCAACGCGCGCCATTCAGGAGGATATTAAGGTAAGTGAGCATTTGCAGTTTGAATTGTTTTGATTGCATTAAACCGCAGAGGACGCGGAGGAACGCAAAGGAAATACAGTGTACCTTGCGGGAATTTAGAAAATGGCATTCTGCAATTCAACGTGTCAGCAAAATCCTCAGCGTAACTCAGCGTCCTCTGCGGTTTATGCCTTTCAATTTTCTATCTTTGAAAAAATATTTGAGTTATGATGAAAGTAGGAGATGTGTTGGTGTCAGATGATATTCGCGATAAGGAATTTGTTTGTAACCTGGAGAAGTGTAAAGGCGCATGCTGCGTGGAAGGTGATTTTGGAGCACCGTTGCTTCAAGAAGAGTTGGCCATTCTGGAAGAGATCTATCCGAAAGTAAAAAAGTACTTAAGTCCTGAGGGCATAAAGGAAATAGAAAAGCAAGGAACCCACACCATAGATGATGAAGGTGAATTGTGTACGCCTATCATCAGCGGACGCGAATGTGTTTACGCCATTTACGATGAGAAGAAAGTTTTAAAGTGCGGTATTGAGCAGGCGCACAAGGCTGGAGATATTGATTGGAAGAAACCCATCTCTTGTCATTTGTATCCGATACGCGTTACTAAGAAAAAAGATTTTGAAGCATTGAACTATCACAAGTGGCACATTTGTACACCAGCCTGTGCATTAGGCAAAGAACTACAGGTACCCGTCTATAAATTTTTACGCGATCCCCTCATTCGCAAATATGGTGAGCCATGGTATAATGAATTGGTTTCGGTAATTGAGACAACTCCGAAGAAAGAGCCGAAGAAGAAAAAGAAGGCTTAATGTAGATGGGTTGATTAAGTACCACTAGCAAGAAATGAGAACGTTCTGTCTGTACTTGTTGTGCACCATCGTATTGATTAAGTATAGATATGAAATTGAAAATTGAATCCGATACCATAAAGAGTTTGTTGATAAACTTCGGTTTAGCAGCAGGGCTTTTGATTCTCTTATCGTTTACTTTTTTCTATAAAGTTTTACCGAACCTGACAAATAAAGGCAAAGTTGTAACCGTTCCTGATTTGAAAGGAATGAATTTTGACGAAGCGAAAAAGTTTTTAGAAACCAGAGAGTTAAGTTTCGAGGTGACTGACTCTGCATATGATTCAGAGATGGAGGCTTTGACTGTGTTAGAGCAATTCCCCAGACCACTTTCAAAAGTTAAAATTCAGAGAAAAATAAATTTGAAACTCAATGCACGCAATGCACCGTTGATTGCTATCCTCGATTTAACAGGTTCAACATTAGATTTTGTTCAACGACAATTGCGCACGTTGGATATAAAAATCGCAAGCATTCAGCATCGACCAGACATTGCAACGGGGTCAGTTCTAGAATTGCTTTTCAAAGGGACAAGGGTTCAGGCGGGGCAGAGAATTCCTAAGGGATCACAAGTTAGTTTAGTTGTAGGTAGTTTTACAGATAAACCATTTCCATTACCCAATCTTATAGGTATGGAGTATGACGATGCTGAGGTTTTGCTTTTTGGATCAAATTTAAAAATAGGAGAAATTCATACTGTAATTGATGATCAGGTAGAAGAGGGAATAATTCAAAAGCAGAGTCCAATGCCCGGTGATTCTGTTAAAAGTTTTGATACCGTTGATCTTTGGGTGTTCAACTTTCAGAGAAAGGAATAGCAACATTTTCAGACATCCTGATTTTCTTTACAAACAGCGTAGTTGAGCATCTCTCGAATTGAATATCGATTATTACAGCAATAAGTTTGAACGGTAAGAGTTTAACTAATATACTAACCTCAATCCGATGCTTGTACGTTTATCTTTTGTTGTTGCTTTCTGCTTGACAACAAGCATAACGACAGCACAGGTCTATGTTGGTGTTACGGGTGATTTTGGTAATCAGGTCAGCCTGAGTCCGCAACCTTCTAAAAGCCTGATTAAAAGTCCGATTACACCTTCCTTTAGTATTGCACTGTGGAAACAGGAACAAATACGAAATGATTGGTATATGCAATATGGTCTTGCCGTTGGGTTATTAGGATATCGAATGAAAATCAGGGATAACACCGATACACTTTATTTACCAACGAATGATGTTACCTATTCAACTTTTTGGGATTACATCACGCCTTACCTCAGTGGTCAATTGGTTTTCGGCAGATCAGTACTCATAGGTGAGAGAAATGTATTTTTTTTCCTGGGGGGTGGTGCAACAATTTATGGCAATTCAGAATCATCAGTATCGTCATCAGTCAGTACTCCTTCCGGGGGATGGGCTGATGATTATGATTATGTATTGTATGGTAAAGAAAAGAATCTTAAAGCATTCATCGAAACTTCCATTCAAACAAAGATCAACAACAGAATAACCATGGCTTTGCTGTATCAATATCATTTTAAGTCAGCGTTGACGGGTACCTATAATTTTTATAATATGAAGGATCCGCCAAGCGGTACGTTATCAATAGCGCAACGCGCAATCAGCATTGTGTTTATGGTAAGGCTTGGAAAAACAACACGTTACTAAAAGAGAAATGGATGGAGAATAATTAGTTCTTCATAAACTTATAATGCCTTCTCACATTTCCGTTAGTAACCCGCGCGATGTACATACCTGGATTGAGGTTGGATACATCGTGGTTGATGGTCCAGGTTTCATCCATTAACTCTCGCGAGTTGGTCCAGATCTTGCCTTGTGTGTCAATAATTTCCAAATGGAAGTCATCTTCCATAATAGCCAGTTCTTGTTCTTCTGATAAATTGATGGATAGATTGGTTGATGCAGGATTAGGATATAACAGGGCCGTTGCGTTTGGCGCACTGATGTTTATTACTTCTGAATTGTTGTTGGATGCGCTTCGGCCCGTCACATAGTTCGGATATAGTGCCTTAATTTGATGGATAGCATCAAGATCGTAACCATCGGATGCGCTGTTGAACACAAGAAAATCAGACTCTGCACATGTAAATCGGTCTCTGCGTTTAGCCAATGGATCGGTTACATCTGTTACTTTCACAAATTGTATCCAATCTAATCCCGCGTGTTGTATGTCAAACTCAGTATCAAGTTTTGCCATACACTCCTCCAGCGGGTTATGTGCATTTGTATATCCAAGTGAAATCCAATCATCGCCATTTTGAGAAACAAAAACTTCGGCTTGTTCCGGATAATCGTAGAAGGATGGATTTCCGTACGAAGTTTCAAAAACGTATAGATCAAAGCCAGGTCTGTTGTAAAGTTGATTGTCGAAGGAAACAGTAATGGAGCCACCAAAGCCTAAGGAAACAAAAGTATTTCCGTGATAGGGAGAATCATAACCGTCAGCATAATGTAATGCATTTTGTGGGTCGCTTCTCAATATGTCAATCGTCTTTCCATCCTTTCGTTTGCCTTGTAAAAATTCAACAACGTCAGAAACGACAGCGGGTGTAGTATGAAAATCACCGGGGTGGACAATGAGGGTATTGATATCATCGTAGTAGTCAATTCCCAGTTTTACACTAATCAATGGATTATAGGTGTGGTTGTTCAAATCAAATTCAAAGAGCGTGCCTCCATATCCTCCTGCGTAGAGTTTATTTTCCAGAATGACCATGGTGGAGTACATCGCTTCGTCAACTGGTAAGCCCGGAATTTTTTGATAAAGCAGCGTTTGCGTGTCGTACTCGAATAAGCTACCACCAGCATATGGAATTCCGATGGATTGCACAAGTCCATACAATTTCGATGACCCGAAAGCTAATGTGCCAGCAGGAGCGGTTCCATCACTGGGATTTTGAAACTCATATTTTGGGACGAGCGCATGGCTTTCTACATCATACATACTCAGTATTCCATTATTGAAGGTGCCACCATATCCTAATCCGTAAATAGAATTCTCGAGGTGAATCGAAGGTCCAATCCTGTTGTGGCATGGTCCAAACTTTTCACGATTTGAAATGTAGCGTGCACGATATCGTACTCAAATAATACACCACTGTTTTCCGAACCTCCTTGCCTCGTGGTGCCCACAATTTTACCATTAGCGATTGCAATGTTTCCTATCGGATCAACTCCGGTTTCATCAGAATTAAATTCAACGAGGGTAGAATAATTTTTTTGAACAATGTCGTAAGCAAATAATTCACCACCATCATCAATGTGTTTTCCTTTCGTAACTATTCCGTATATCGTATTATTATCGGTCAACAGCTTTCCTTCGATTCCCTGTCCTTGATATCCACCATCACATTGCGCACAACTAAAATCATGTAGGTTGGTGAGCGCAAATGTTTCAGGATTAAGTTCAAACAATGCGCCATTGCCGGTGGCACCTCCCTCAGTAGTTATTCCATAAAACGCAGTACCCGCCTCAATTAAAGCAACTGGTTTTTTGCCAAAAGGTGAATAGTTAAAAGAATTTTGAACCTGAAGGTGATCGCTTGTGATATCATATTCAAAAAGAACACCTCCGCCTCCTTTCCCTCCGGATCTTGTCATGCCTATAAGTGTGTTGTCATAGACCGCAAGTTCCCCAAAAGGAAACGTGCCATTTTCATCCTCATTAAATTCAAATAATTTGTTGTACTCGTGACTCTCCGGATCAAATGAAAATAAAACGCCAGTTCCATTCGCACCCGCTTCTGTTGATACTCCGAATAGTTTTCCATTTAATAATTTGACAATTCCTCCGGGGAGTTCGGGGCTAAAATCAACGGCTTTGTGAAGCAGTTCTGTACTTAAGTCAAACTCATACAATACGCCTTGATTGTGATTTCCACCACCAGAAGTCATCCCCAAAAGTCTATTGTTGAAGAAAGAAAGATCACCTATTGGTCCACTTCCGGTAACATCTGCTTTGAAGTCAATTTTCTTTTCAAAGATATGTGTGCTCAGTTCGTATTCAAACAACGTTCCCTGCGCATACAGACCACCCGATGTAGTAACACCGTATAATTTTCCATCGTGATAGGTTAAACCTCCTTCCGGATAATTACCTGTAGAGATCTTGTCAAATTGAAACAGAACAGTGTATTCATCAGTCTTGGGGTCATATTCAAAAATAGCACCTACTTTTTTAAGTCCACCAGCGTTGGTCATGCCATAGAATTTTCCGTCTTGTTGAATCAATCCGGGCGATCGGCTTGGTAGCCTGTATTCCTCCTTATAGAAGTTTGTTACGGGATTGTAAGAATAAATACAATGACTCAAGCCCGTACTTGTTCCATACAATTTACCGTTGTACTCGAGCATAGGGCTTGTAGAAATATCAGAGCTATAAAAGTAAAAATCAATTTTTTCATTATACTGTTTCGTCATTGGATCATATTCAAAGAGAACTCCTTCCCAGCTGGCACCACCCGACATGGTTGCGCCATAGAATTTGCCATTTGAAAATTGAGTTAATCCATGTCGATTGACGTCAGTACGGTAAGCGTCATTGTTATTGCCATTGCTGGCTTGCAGATGACTTTCCTTAAAACCGGATCCATCACCGTTTACTTTAAAAATGGATCCTACTCCGTAGTCTCCGCCCGATGTAGTTCCGTAGAACACTTGAGCGTGTGATGCAATAATTAAAAAAAGCAACGCGAAAGCCAGTGTCATTTTTGTCAATTGACTTTGAACATTTCTGTTTTGAAATTGTCTGCAGAAGCTTTCGAGGGTTTTCATACGTAGTGTTGGATTGAATTTCTATGTCATTGCAAAGAGATTAATAGCAAATAATTACTTTGTAAAATGAATTAATAATTATTTCTTCATAAACTTATAGTGCCTTCTCACATTACCATTGGTAACTCTTGCGATGTACATACCCGGATTGAGGTTGGATACATCGTGATTGATGGTCCAGTTTTCATCCATTAACTCTCGTGCGTTGGTCCAGGTCTTGCCTTGCGTGTCAATAATTTCCAAATGGAAATCATCTTCCATAATCGCCAGCTCTTGTTCTTCAGACATGTCAATCGATAGAATACTGGATGCGGGATTGGGATACAGCAGAGCCGTTGCATTCGGAGCACTAATGTTGATCATTGCTGAACTATTGTCTGATGCCCTACGCCCGGACGGAGACGAAGCACTTGGATATAAAATTTTAACGTGATGGATTGCGTCAAGATCGAAACCATCTGATGCACTGTTGAATGCAAAGAATTCAGACTCAGCACATACATTTCGGTCTCTTCGCTTGGCTAGTGGATCGGTTACATCTACTACTTTCACAAATTGTATCCAATCTAATCCCGAAGTTTGTAAATCGAAGTTAGAGTCGAGTTTACCTCTGCACGCTTCTTGAGGCCCACTAACATTTCCAGGATCACTCGAATGTGCATGAGTATATCCTAACGAAGTCCATTCATCTCCATTTTGAGAAACAAAAATTTCGGCCTGTTCCGGGTAGTCGTAGAAAGAAGGATTTCCATAAGAAGTTTCATAAACGTATAAGTCCATACCAGGCTTATTATAAAGTTGGTGATCAAAGGCCAGGGTAATAGATCCGCCAAACCCGAGCGAAACAAATTGAGCTCCGTTGTTTGGAGAGTCATACGAGTCAGCCAGGTACAGTGCCGTTTGCGGATCACTTTTATTGATGTCAATTACCTTTCCATCCTTTCGTTTGCCTTGCGAGAATTCAATCACTTCATTAATGATTGCAATTGAAGTGTGAAATTCACCATCGTGAACAATGAGGGAATTGACTCTATCGTTGAAGTCATTTACTACCCGAATATTAATTAAGGTTTCGTACTGAGCATTATCTAAATCGAATTGAAAAAGTGTACCTCCGTTTCGCGCACCATATAATTTATTGTCGTGGAAGACCATCGTGCCCATGGGGGGATATCCATAATCAGTGAAATCCAGAATGCTCTGATACGTTTGGGTCTGAGTATCAAACTCAAAGATGACACCGTTATTATAAGCCCCTCCGTAGGTTGTAACTCCAAAGACCTTCGAAGATCCTGAAGTTAGTTCACCTGTTGGATAAATACCGTTAGCGGAATTTTGAAATTCATATTTAAGAGTAAATGTATTGTCGTCTGGATTGTAGGTATCGATAATTCCATGGTCGAAACTGCCACTGGACCCTAGTCCATATAAGGAATTGTCGGCATAGGTTAGTTCAAGTTCAAGCCCTGTGCCATAATAGGAAAGATCCTGTTTTATCTGAAATGTTGAATTCTCCAGGTCATACTCAAATAATACACCAAGATTTTCTGAACCACCTCGCTTGGTGGTTCCATATATTTTACCATTTACCATAGCAATGCTTCCCATTGGTGATAACCCGGTTTCATTTGTGTTAAATTCAGCAAGAGTAGTATAACTCTCCTGATCAATATCATACATAAATAGTTCACCGCCTTTATCGTTGCCTGCTTTTGTAGTTATTCCATACAAAAGATTGTCAACCACTAATAGCTTTCCTTTCGTTCTTGGGTCTTTATTTTCGTCACATGAGTCGCAATTAAAATCATGTAGGTTGGAAATCGCAAAAGTATTTGGATCAAGTTTGAATAATACTCCATCACCATTGGCACCCCCCTCGGATGTTAATCCGTAGAATGTACTATCCACCTCGAGCAAACAAAGTGGCCTTTTGCCAAAAGGAGAATAGTTAAAAGATAATTCAACGTGAAGCTGATCGCTCACCAGATCGTATTTAAAAATGACGCCACCATTGCTGTAACCTCCCGATTTAGTCACTCCAACCAGAGTATTACCATAGAGCATAAGTTGGCCAAAGGGATGACCTCCGGTTTCATCTTCATCAAATTCGAAAAGCCGCATGTACTCGAAGGTTTGAGGATCAATCGAAAATAAAACGCCTTCTCCCTCTGTACCGCCATCAGTTGCTACTCCGTATAATTTTTCGTTTATTAATTTAAATGCTCCTGGTGGTAACTCAGTACTAAAGTCAATGGCTTTATGTAATATTTCAGTGGTCAGGTCAAATTCAAATAGTACACCGAGATTATGATCACCACCATGAGAGGCTATTCCTAAAAGTTTGTTATTATAGATCGTCAGATCTCCAATCGGTACACCTCCGGTAACATTGTCTTTGAAATCAATTTTCTTTTCAAACTGGTGCGTACTCAAATCATATTCAAATAATGTACCCTGGGCATACTGACCTCCGGTAGTGGTTACACCATATAATTTTCCATTGTAATATGTCAGGCCTCCTTCCGGAAAATAACCCGATGTAGTACGATTAAACGAAAAAAGAGCATTGTACTCACCGGTAGTAGGATTGTATTCAAAAAGGGCACCTGCCCTTTGAACGCCACCGCGTGTCGTCATACCATAGAATTTTCCATCGTGTAGAATCAATCCTGGTGATTGACTTGGCAAAGTATATTCAACTTTATAAGAATTTGTAGCGGGATTGAATGAATATATAAAGTATCCCATGCCGACACTGGTTCCATATAACTTTCCGCCATATTCAAGCATACTACTTGTCGGCACGCTTATATTATAAAAGTCAAAATCAATTTTCTCAGTATACTCCTTGGTTATCGGATCGAATTCGAATAAAATGCCTTCCGAGCTGGAACCACCAGTAATAGTTACGCCATAAAATTTTCCATTCGAAAATTGAGTTAAACTGTATCGGTCGAAGTTGGCGCGAGCATAACCTCTATTGTTACTGCCATTGCTGGCTTTCATGTGAGTTTCCTGATACCCCGTTCCATCGCCATTTACTTTGAAGATGGATCCTGTTCCATAGGCTCCACCTGAAGTGGTTCCATAGAACACCTGTGCAAGAGATGCATTAAACATAAAAAGCAATGCTATTACCTGCATTGCTTTTGTTGATTGACGTCTTACTAAAAGTACAATTTCGTTTTGATTTTTTTGAGAAGGGTCTTGAATGGCTTTCATAACTTGTTTTGGTTTTATTGGTTTACATCATAGAGTGGATTTAAGATCAAAATTTGCAGAAACAACTTTGCCATCCTTTAGGCTGGATGACAGAATTAATCAAAATTGCTCTAGCAAATTAGAGTATTGCCGGGATAAGGAAAAGCTCTTTGATCTTTTTATAAAAAGATATCTTCAAAGTCTATTGGTGTAGAGTACTTTCTACATTTTAAGCATTACCAACCATGGGCTACTGTCCAAGGATTTGCCTCAACAATTGCTTTAACACCACTTTAGATACATTATTCGGCCTTTTTGCAAAAATCGTAAATCGAGAAATACCTTACATAGTTGCGGTTGCAGAATGGGTCATCCCAGTTTCCAGTAACCCGTGTTGAAACTCACTTTGCCCCATCACTCCTTATTTTTATCGGGAGGATAAGCCATTCGTACTTGCGATACCTTTTATAAGCCGATCGCCTTGTATAAAGCATTACTTACATCAATGCTTATGAAAACAAGTATATTAAAGCTATTCATATTAATAGGACTGCTGTCTATTCGGGCAGAACTGCTTGCCCAATACTCACCTGCGACTCAATCGTGCATCAACAATTGTTTCAGTACTGAAATTATTAAGGCTGAAAAAAATGGGGCCTGTACAAATTACGAATTCAAAGTTTCGTATTCCGGTAAATGCGATCATGCGCTTTCTCATTTCACAGTTGCCATTCCTTGTGGTGACGTCAAGAATCTTTCTAACTCCAAAGGGTGGAAGCAAGTGTATGGCTATGATCCTACCACAAAACTCACCGGATTTAAAATTGATAACATTCCGAATTTTGGTGAGACATCGCTTAAAAGTTTCACTATAAAGTTTACGCTTTGCCCGGACGGTGGAAAATGTTCTAATAATCGTTCATGTGTGGATGAATTAAAATGTTGGGAACCTGTTGTTGCATACAAAGCTGCTACTTGTGTTTTTTATGACACACTTAAAAATAGTTCGTGCCAGAATTTGGCAGCAAGTCTTCAGCAAAAAGACGCTTCATGTTTTGGAGCAACCGATGGGGCACTTTCAGTTATTGTAACGGAGGGTGTGGCTCCGTATAAATATATATGGTCAACGGAGGATACAACAGCCTCCATCTTGAATCGAGTGGCGGGTAATTATTCTGTAACCGTTCGTGATGCTTCTGGCACAGAATTAATTCTTAATGGAACGATCTCACAGCCTGCGTCTATTGTCATTTCAGAAACCATTACAAATGCAAGTTGTAATGGGAGAGCAGATGGTGCAATTGATCTGACGGTTTCTGGAGGCAATGCTGTTTATACCTATTCATGGAGCAATGGAGCAACAACGCAAGATCTTACTGCATTGAAATCCGAAATGTACAACGTTACGGTAAGGGATAGTATTGGCTGTTCAATTCAAAAATCATTCAACCTCGTTAACACTTCACAGATTCTGATCACAGCAACATCTACTTTGCCTGCGTGTTCACAATCCAATGGAGGTATTAATATAACAGTAAGTGGTGGACTTACTCCGTATACATATCAATGGTCAAATGGAGCAACTACGGAAGACATTCAGAATGTATCAGCGGGTATCTATAAGGTAACGGTTACAGATGCGTCTGAATGTTCAACTGAATTGCTGTATAGCCTCAGAGAAAACAATACCCTTAAACTTTCTTCTGTTGTAACGCAAACAACGTGTCTTGATGATGGATCAGGAGCAATTGATCTTATTGTCAGTGGAGGTACTGCACCATACACCTACCTCTGGACGAACGGTGCTACTACTCAGGATTTAACGGACCTATTAGCGGGCATCTACAAAGTGACGGTAACGGATGCCAATGGATGTTCAATCATTCTTGCGATTAGTGTATCGAAAAAAACATTTCAAGTTGATTCTCAGGTTTTGCAACCACTTTGTCATAATGGTGATGATGGCTCTATCGTTCTTACTCCAAGTGGTGGTGTTGAGCCGTATACGTATGTATGGTCGAATGGCCTAACCGGAAATTCAATAACAGGAATTGCACCTGGTGTTTATAAAGTTACGATCACTGATGCCACAGGCTGCAGTCGTTTACTTACCTACACCATTACGAATCCTTCTCCTATTACTTTATCTGCTTCTATTTCCAACGCGCAATGCAATGCTGAAGGGTCGTACAACATCGACTTAACGGTCGCTGGTGGAAAGTCGCCATATACTTATGTCTGGTCGAATGGTGCAACTACTGAAGATTTGAATTCATTGCAATCCGGTACATATACCGTTATCATTAAGGATACAAATGGATGTTCAACAACAAAAGATGTAGTGGTTAGTGGATCAGCAGCAGGATGGTCTTGTCTTATTACCCAACCTGATTCTGCGGCCATCTGTGGGTCGATGAATAATGCGCTGGCTACCTCAGTTGCCGGAGCAACGAGTTATCAGTGGACGGTTCAAAGTTCGGATAGTAAGTGGATTATCACCAATGATGCTAATGGTCAATCCATTGTGTACACTGCCGGTGATGTGAACAGCACAGCAACCTTTACCTTGACAATCATAAAAGATGGATGTACACAAACCTGTTCGTATACTGCCACCACGTGCACCGTTCCGGATGATGGAGGTGGTGGAAATGGTGGAGGTGACGGTGGTGAAAACAACGAAACGTGTGATGAATGTTTTGATTCATCGGTTGTACTCGTAAGTACGGATGGATCATGTAAAACCTATGAGGTGACGGTAAGTACTGATGGAAACTGTCAACATGAACTTTCACATTGGGATGTGGCTATACCGTGTGGAAATGTAACGAATATGTGGAATTCAGGTGGTTGGAAAATGGAATTAGGAACGGATCCAACAACCGGGATAGCGGGACTTAAAGTGGATGGCGTGAACGGCTTTGGAAAAGAGTCTGCAACATTTAAAGTGAAGTTCACCATTTGTGGTGACAACTCGTGCAACGAAACGCTGAAGGATTGGGATCCTATTGTAGCATACAAAGCCGAACTATGCATTGCTATCGACACACTGGGTCACGGTGATCATAGCGGTGGAGATGATGGTGGTGTTAAAGTTTGTGCGTATCCGAATCCATTCCATGGCAATTTGAAATTTGACTGGAAATGCGATGAAGACGATTACGTTGAACTCGATATCATTGACAAGTGTGGAAAGCAAGTTCACCAGGTTTATAAAGGTAATGTCTGGAAAGGTGAGTCCTATTCATTTGAATGTGGTGACAATAAATTGAACGATGACTTTTACATCTACCGTTTCACTTGCACAAAAAATAAAACGCAGTATGGAAAATTATTAAAGCTACATTAGGCCAACCCCACTATGCTTGATGTAAGGGGCCAGCACGTGCTGGCCCCTTTTATTCCCTTCGGGTAAATACTCCGCGGCCCTGCAGCGTACGAAAAGTTTCAAGTTTGAAAACGAAAATTATTCCTTCCTTGAAAAATGCCTCGTGGGCTCGCCCCGAGGATTTTTACTTGATAATAATCATAATCATAATAGAATCACAGAATGCTTTCAGTGAAACTTGTCCCGGAGGGACAACCTGTTTGTAGCGCTGGGTTTTAACCCAGCGTATTGAATTAGGTTTTGCAAATGTGCCATGGGGAATTTGAGATCGATCTTCTCATTTTCTGGCACATCTCGATGCTCTTCGATCCGGAGAAGGAGATTATGCGCCAGGAACGGTTGTGATTTTAATTTCGCATTGACGTGACGCGAATTAGGGACTATTATTTCCCCCGCCTTTGGCGGGGCTACAAACAGGTTGCCCCGCTGGGGCTATTAATTCTAAATCGTTTATTGTGTTCCGAAATCCATTTGACACTCAACATTGATTGTTGGTTTCTACCGGTATATCAAATCTGTCTACTCATTCCGCAACGTATCCACCGGATTGGCTTTTGCTGCTTTCACTGTTTGCGACAATATGGTTGCAAAGCCAAGCGCGAGCAGAAGTAACAAACTCACAATAATTTCAAAAACGCCAATTGGTAATTTATAATACTGCATTCTCAAAAATATCTTATCAAAAAAGAGATAGGTGAGGGGTGTGGCAATACAGGCTGCAATGAACATCAACTTTGCAAAATCTTTTGAGAGTAGCATAGTGATGGTGGATGTTGATGCACCCATTACTTTTCGCACCCCGATTTCTTTTGTACGATTTTCAACGGTAAACACTACCATACCTAATAAACCTAAGCAGGAAATAGAAATGGCGAGCAATCCAAGAAATCCACAAATTTTCACCATGACGAAATAGAACGAATAGGCTTCTTCAATTTCATCTTCGAAGAATTTGGATTCGAATTTCTTTTCACCATCAATCATTTTCCAAACCGATTCCATTTCTGCAATTGTACTGAACATATCCGTTGAGGTCACTTTCATATTGGCAACACTGAACTCACCCGGATTATACCGGAAGAAAAAACTTTTAATAGGTTCCCGCAGACTGGTGTAATGAAAGTCTTTTACTACACCGATAACAACAACTTCTTGTTTATCGGCCAATAGAAAAGTTTGATCAATGGCATCTAGTGGATTGGCTAGCTTAAATTGTTTTAGAAATTCCTCATTTACAATAACGCGATTGGCATTGGCTGAAGCGTTCTCAGTAAAATTCTTTCCGGCTATTAGTTTCAGGTTTAGGTTGCTCAAATAATAGTGATCCACAAATATTTGCGCTACCTCGACAGAATCTTTTTGTTCAGTATCTAACACCCATGCACTTCCGGATGATCCGGCTCCCATTATATGGGAAGACATGGAGATGGATTGCACCGATGAAAGTTTAGAGAATTCATTTCTGAATATTTCCGGATTGGTTCCCTGAAGATTAACATCGAGGATGTTGGCCTGCTCAAATCCAAAATCATAATTTATGGTTTGTCGGTATTGGTTTAGCACAATGACCACACTCATAATGAAACCAAGTGAAAGCGCAAACTGAAATACAATTAGGACTTTTCTTATGCTGAATTTCGCACTGTTGCCTGTCGGCTTGCTTTTCAATGCCTGAATGGGATTGAGTTTTGAAAAGTAGAGTCCAGGAACAATGCCCGTGAGTATTCCAACGGCTAAGGCGAATAGAATAAAATAGAAAATAGTTCGCGCGTTTGTATCGAGGCTTACGGAATCTTGACCCCCGACAATCATGGATAGAAATTCAAAACGAACAACGGTAAAGATGTAATAGGATATTCCAAGTGCGATAAATGTGATGATGACCGTTTCTACGACAAACTGAAGAAGAATCTGATTGCGTTGTCCACCCATTACTTTACGCAATCCTATTTCTTTCATCCGTTTCAGTGCGCGTGAAATGGAAATGTTGGCATAGTTAAAGCATGCTGGTAATAATATTAATAAGGTAAGGACGATGAAAACCAATAGTGAAGCATATCCCCAATCGGTTCCAATGTCGTTATATAATTCGCGCCCGGGAGCAATATCGTTCAGTGCTTGTAATTCAAATGATGCGCTGAAACTTTCTTCTTTTTTATAAGCTTCCTGAGCAATGCCATTTAAGTATTTTTCAACTTCTTTCGGGTCGGCATGATCGGGCAATAACATATATACATAGGAATCTCTGAATTCTTTCCACCTTTCTTCTGGTGATTCATTCCTTTGAAGTTGAGCTCTCTTCTCTAGGTTTTCGTAGGAGGCCAATACTTCAAATACCATGTGCGAATTTTTAGGATGATCTTTAAGCAAGCCTTTAATTTCAAAATCACCAAACTCACCCATTGTGATGACTTTGCCAAGTGGATCTGCATCTCCAAAGATTTTCCTCGCAGCTTTTTCTGTAATGAGTAAGGTATTCGATTTTTCTAAAGCAGTTCCTGGATTTCCTTTCAGCAATGGAAACGAAAATACCTTTAAGAAATTAGAGTCGACAAAATACCCCTCTAACGAAAGTTGCTTTTCTTCAAAGTTTGCTTCAACACGAAGTGTTCTGCTTATGCGAACAACTTCCTCTACATTGTGATATTCATTTTTTAACCTATCGCCAAGTATGGCTGGCGCGGAAGCAAACTCTCTATTGTTAACGTGATCATCCGTTTTGGAAATGATGCGATAGATGTTGTTTTTATTTTCATGAAAGTCATCATACGTCCAGAGAAAGGATAGCAGTGCAATCAATAAAAGACTGATTGACATGCCCACCGCAAGACCAAGCACATTGATGATGGTAAAAAATTTATGTTTGACCAAATTACGAGAAGCGATTAAAAAGTAATTTTTTAGCATAGACGTATTGAATGTGTTGGAGGATAGTGAATGATAAGATGATTTTTGTTTTCTCTTTTTTAGAGCATAAGAGAAAACCAAGGCAAAAACTTGTTTCCAATATTGCAGCTTTGCGCGGGCCGGAGACATTCGCTCAAGGTTTAAATAAAAAAGTTCTTCCATATCGCCACGCAGGTCGTCAACCACAGCAGTAGAACTAAACCATTCAAACAGTTTTTCAGCAAGACGAGGTGGTCTTATGGATCTTTGCCTTTTCATTTCGACAACGACAAAGTTGTTTTAGAAATCTTCCAAAGCTCATCGCGCAAATCTTTCATGTGATGAAGTGCTATCTTGCCATCATGGGTTAGTTCAAAAAAACGTTTGGCCCTGCCGCCACGCTCTTGAGTTGGGTCGCCCAAGCGCGATTTTATAAATCCTTTCTCCTCTAATCGGGTAATAGTTGAGTGCAGTGCACCGATGCTAATACTTCTGTCTGCTCGTTCTTCAATATCTTCTTTGACTGAAACTCCGTAAGCTTTTTCCCCCAGACTGGCAATGGTTAGGAGTACGAGTTCTTCAAATTCACCGATGTATCCTTTCATGAAATGATGTTTCTATCCCCTGATACGGAATATGGATATAATATGTTTCTATTTTTAAGATGAAATAGAAAGATTTTTAAAACAAGGATGAATGTATGCAAAAAGGATATTCGTTAAGCAACGAATATCCTTTTTGCATACATTGTCCACTTAAGTATATTGATGCAGATATGATACCAGCCATTTGGAGGCTATTTCGATACAGGGGACTTGATATATTCGGCTTTCTTTACATTCTTTTATTTGCAGCGATTAGCCTGGGCATGATCTATGGCATCGATTTTATTTACAGAACAGTAAAAAAGAGAGGTAAATAAATGCTTACGCGATAACGGTATTCAATTGCGGATGATTGATAATCAACCTGAACCAGTAGGTATACGCTTCTGGATTTTCTTTTACATCAATGCGCAGAGAAGATAAGTCGGTGAATTTCCAGTCTTCTACTTCTTCATCATTGATGATCGGATCACCATCATGTGTACCGATAAAAACATGGTCATATTCATGTTCAATTAGATTATCGTCAAGATTAGTTTTGTAAATAAACTTATACGCAAACTCAGGTTTGAGATCAATACCCATTTCCTGAATCAGTTTTCTGCGGGTTGCTTCTTCCATGGATTCGCCTGGCAATGGATGACTGCAGCAGGTATTTGTCCATAAGCCACCGCTATGATATTTTCCGATCGCACGTTTCTGTAACAGGATTTCACCTTTTGAATTAAAGAGCAGAACTGAAAAGGCACGGTGCAATATTCCCTTTTGGTGGGCTTCCAGTTTTTCCATCGTTCCGATGGCGTTGTCAAATTCGTCAACCAGGATAACGTGTTCCATTAAAGCATATTGAATTGATGTTTCAAATAAGAATAGGCCAACAATCTTGCTTTGTGTCGTTTGCGAATACTAATGCGCGATTTCAAAACACGTTCAGATGATGTGTTCTGAATTTTTTTAAACAACGCGAGATAATATACATACGCTACATACACACCAAAGCGCGCTGATCGTGGAAGTTGTTTGATTCCTTTATAGCCTTCTTCAAAGTCTGCTTTGATACTCGTTTCTATTTTCTTTTTGTTTGCGTCATCAAAATTGGAAAGATCGATTTCCGGAAAATAAGTACGTCCCATTCCAATGTAATCGGCATTGAGATCGCGCAGGAAATTTATTTTTTGAAAAGCTGAACCCAAACGCATAGCATGTGGCTTCAGCTTATCATACATTTCACTATTGCCTTTGCAAAAAACGCGGAGACACATTAAACCAACAACTTCTGCAGAGCCTAATATGTATTCCTTAAATGAATTATCATCGTGTTCTTTTTTAACCAAATCAAGCTCCATGCTTCTTAAGAATTGATTAATCAATTCATGTTCAATTTGGTAATGATTGACTGTGGCCTGAAAACTATTCAGTATTGGATTGAGACTGATTTTCTCTTCAATTGATCGATACGTGTCTTCCTTAAACCGATTTAGCAATGCAGCTTTATCGTAGTTATGAAAAGTGTCCACAATCTCATCGGCAAATCGAACGAATCCATAGATGGAATAAATCGGGTCACGCAATTCTTTTTCAAGGCACCGTATGCCTAGCGAGAAAGAAGTGCTGTACGCATTTGCGGTGATGCGGCTACAACGAGCAGAAACGTTATCGAAAAGCTCTTTCATCCAATAATCAATTTACAAATTCCTGATGTCTTTTGATCAACTCTTTTGCCACTACCTGTCCTGAAATTAATGATGGAGGAACTCCTGGACCTGGCACAGTGAGCTGACCTGTATAAAACAGGTTTGTTACTTTTTTGTTTATAATAGAGGGTTTCAAATTTGCGGTTTGTAGAAGCGTATTGGCCAATCCATAGGCATTGCCCTTAAAGGCATTGTAATCGTTAATAAAGTCAGCATGGGCATAGCTTCTTTTAAAAATGATATGATCCCGAATATTTTGGCCCATTATGTTTTCAAATCGCCTGACAATAACATCAAAATATTTCTCTCTCATGGTTTCTGAGTCATCAAGTCCGGGAGCTACTGGTACAAGAATAAAAATATTTTCGCAACCTTCCGGTGCTACTGTCCGATCGGATTGCGATGTGCACGATACATAAAATTGTGGAGACGATGGCCATTGTGGACGATCGTAAATTTCACCTGCATGCATTTTAAAATCCTGATCTAAGAATAAAGTATGGTGAAGAATGTTATCAATTTTCTTATTGATTCCTAAATAGAAGATCAGACTGGAAGGCGCCATCACTCGTTTCTGCCAATACGCTTCTGTGTAAGTGCGATGTGTTTCTGGCAACAAGTGTTGTTCTACATGATGATAATCCGCACTGGCCACAATGTAATCAAACTCGCGAAGTATATTATTAATTAAAACACCTTTTGCTTTCGATCCATTAACATCAATGCGCTGAACGGAACTGTTGAATTCCATTTTCACACCTAATGATTTAGCAAGCGTCACAATGCCATCGATCACTTTATACATACCTCCTTTAGGATACCAGGTGCCGAGAGCCATATCAGCATAATTCATCAAACTATATAAAGCGGGAGTATCTTCAGGTTTTGCGCCCAGAAACAAAACCGGAAATTCTAATAATTGAATTAAGCGGGGCTCTTTAAAAAACTTTCGGATGTAGGTAGAGATGGATTGGAACACGTGCATGCTAAACACCCCTTTCATCAAATCGATATCTATAAATTCTGTGAGTGAAAGGCCTGGATTGTAAACGAGTTTATTTACTCCAATATCATATTTCACTTTCCCCTCTTCCAGAAATCGGAGGAGATGTTTACTGCTGCCAGGCTCTAATCGATCGAACATTTTACACAGTGCCTCAACACCTGAAGGAATATCCAATACATTATCTTTGGAATACACAATTCGATAGGAGGGATCTAATCGATCAAGTGCGTAATAGTCTGAAACTTTTTTATCAAAATGGTGGAAGAATTTTTCAAAGACATCAGGCATCCAATACCAGCTTGGGCCCATATCGAATGTAAAACCGTCTGATTGAAATTTGCGTGCGCGGCCACCAGCAGATTCGTTTTTCTCGAGGATAGTAACATCAAACCCTTCCTTCGCCAAGAAGCAAGCAGCCGACAATCCTGCGAAACCCGAACCAATCACCGCTACACGGCTCATTTGAGAAAAATTTAGCGGGAAAATTAATTATATCCCTGCAATCTTTTCTGGATTTCTTTCCGGGCATGGAAGATCCGATTCTTCACCGTACCAATCGGAATATTGAGATGCTCAGAAATCTCATGATACTTATAGCCCGTGACGTGCATTTTAAAGGGTATCAGTAAGTCATCTTGGATAGCTCCTACATTTCTCCAGATTTCCTTAAACTCCATCGATTCGTGTGGTCTGTTGAAAGTGTGTTCATCTTCAACATTCAGAAAATAGAGGTCTTTAGTCTTATCCGTAGAGGTTTTAGCCCTCTGATTTTTACGGTAGTTGTTGATGAAGGTATTGCGCATAATAGTAAAGAGCCAACCTTTCAAGTTTGTATCGTCCCTGAACTTATCCCGATAGGTAAGAGCCTTTAACATGGTGTCTTGAACCAAGTCCAGACATTCATCCCGATTGTGTGTAAATCTTCTGGTGAAGGTCAATAGAGTACTTCTAAGACCTGATATTTCAGTGGTAAATTGACTAGTGGTCATAATATTTATTGTTTAAGTATTATGTATTAATGTTAAACAAATATACATAGTAATATAATATTATCTAACTAATGTTTAATTATTTATAATATTTATTAAACAAAATAAAATGCAATATGATACCAAACATGCAATCAGGTCTAATTACGAGGTTTAATGGAGATTTGGATTTTGGGAACTCCCGAAAGGAATTTTAGAGGAGTTGAGTCAACTCTGAGGCCCGGGTGAAGAATTGTAGATTATTCAACCTTGTACCCATAAAACGCTGAACCTGATATCCCGAGATTAAGATTGGTACTTGGAAATCGTCTGATAACTTTTTTAAGTAATGCTCAATATTTCCGTTAGTCGAAGAGGTAATCGAAGTAATCATCATGTCAGGCTGATGTACCTGAACTACTTTTTTCAAATCTTCATGAGGAACACTCTGACCCAAATAGTATGTTCTGCAACCGTTCTTGCGGATGAGATAATGGTAGAAGAGTAATCCCATCTCATGCATTTCACCTTCCGGAAGAAAGAGCAGAATTTTCTTTGATGCCTTTGGAGGGATTGAAAGTCCATCAATAGCCACAATTATTTTTTGACGGATCAGATTCGAGATAAAATGCTCATGAGCCGGTGTGATGTTATGCGTTTGCCAGAGTATGCCAATCTTTTCCAGAAAGGGATACACCACATCAATAATCGTTTTCTCGAAACCAAAGCGCAGTATGAGGTTGCTTAGAATTTTCTCAAACATCTCTTCTTCCATGTCGATCATGGCCACTACCATCTGATCGATATAGACCGTTGCTTCACTATTCACTTCACTGATCTCCATGATCTTTTTGTTCATGGCATCAAGCGACATCTCGGCTATCCTGGAAATTTTTATTCCATTATTATTGAGCAGTGATACATTGATGATTTTCTTGAGGTCATCATCAGAATAGAAACGGATATTGGTTGTGGTTCGAGACGGGTCGATCAGTTTATAGCGTTTCTCCCAGATGCGGATCGTATGTGCTTTTATGCCTGATAATTGTTCGAGTTCTTTTATAGAATACTTACCCATCGGTCCGAATTTATAAGGCCATAACAGCTGAATGCAAAAATAGTTTTTTAGGTTGATCGGAAACCATACTTTTAGTTTGTGTCATCAAGCAACATAAAAATAGGAAAAGATTGGTTCGCAGGTCGCGGATGGAAACCTTTTGCTTTTCAGCTTGAAGCCTGGCAAGCCTACCTGGATGGAAAAAGTGGTTTGGTAAACGCTCCAACGGGAAGCGGTAAAACGTATTCTTTGCTGATGCCCGCCATGCTGGAGTTTATTCGCGATCATGAAGATTATAAAACAAAAAAGAACAACGGACTTCAAATTATCTGGATAACTCCCATTCGGGCATTGTCGAAAGAGATAGAGTTGTCAGCCAAGCGGTTGATTGAGGGATTAGAATTAAGCTGGCAGGTTGGTGTTCGCTCGGGCGATACCTCCTTAAAAGAGCGCGCTAAACAAAAAGAGAAACCTCCGGAAGTATTGATCACAACTCCCGAAAGTCTGCATCTATTGCTTGCGCAGAAAAACTATCCTGATTTCTTTAAAGACTTAAAAGCGATTGTTGCCGATGAGTGGCACGAACTCATGGGGTCAAAGCGCGGTGTACAAGTAGAACTTGCTTTCTCCCGATTGAAAGGTATTCATCCTCATCTTAAAATCTGGGGTATATCAGCAACCATCGGTAATATGGAACAAGCGCTCGAAGCGTTGCTAGGAAATTATTATCATGAGAATAGATACTGCCTCATCAAAGCCGATATTGAAAAGCGAGTTGAAGTAGTTTCTGTAATGCCTGATTCGGTTGAGCGTCTTCCATGGGCCGGACATTTAGGAATTCATCTCTTGCTAAAAGTGATTGATATCGTAAAAGAAAGTAAGACCACACTCATCTTTACCAACACACGGTCCTTCGCAGAGATATGGTATCAGAAAATGCTGGACAAAGCTCCCGAGCTTTCCGGATTGATTGCCATGCATCACGGATCAATCAGTCAGGAGTTACGCAATTGGGTGGAAGAAGAATTACACAAAGGTAAACTCAAAGCAGTGGTTTGTACTTCCAGTCTTGATCTGGGTGTTGATTTTCGTCCGGTAGAAACGGTGATACAAATTGGCGGACCAAAAGGTGTTGCACGGTTTTTACAACGCGCGGGTAGGAGTGGACACCAACCCGGTGCATTGAGTAGGATTTATTTTGTGCCCACTCATTCGTTGGAGTTGATGGAGGCTGCAGCACTTCGCGAAGCCATTAATAAAAAAGTAGTAGAGCATCGTGTTCCATATATCCGATCATTTGATGTATTAATTCAATATCTGATTACGCTAGCTGTCTCCGATGGCTTTGAGCCGGATAAAGTTCTCGAAGAGATTCGAACTACATTATGTTATTCAAGCGTCACAGATGATGAATGGTATTGGCTTTTGAATTTTATAACAACAGGTGGAGATGCGCTTCAGGCGTACGATGAATATCGAAAGGTAATTATTGAGAACGGAATTTATAAAGTAGAGAGCCGCGCCATTGCCATGCGGCATCGTTTATCTATAGGTACGATTGTGGGCGACAGTTCAATGTTTGTTCGTTTTGTTTCGGGAAAGTACCTGGGCACCATTGAAGAATATTTTATCTCACGCTTAAATCCGGGAGATGTATTTTGGTTTGCAGGAAGAAGTCTGGAGTTAGTACGCATAAAAGAAATGGAAGCCCAAGTACGCAAGTCAAATCGCAAATCGGGTAAGGTTCCTTCATGGCAAGGTGGACGCATGCCCTTGTCATCTCAACTCAGCGAAATGATTCGCAATAAATTAGATGAAGTGGTTCAGGGCAAAGAGAAAGACGAAGAGATGATCTTTCTCAAACCACTTTTCGACTTGCAACAGGAACGTTCTAAACTTCCTTCAAAGAATGAATTCTTAATTGAATACTTACAAACGGAAGATGGTTATCATGTAATGATGTATCCTTTCGATGGAAGATTTGTTCACGAAGGCATGGCAGCTTTAGTTGCGTATCGCATTGCGCAATTGCAACCCATTACATTCTCCATTGCCATGAATGATTATGGTTTTGAATTATTATCAGATCAACCCATCCCGATTGAGGAAGCAGTAGAAACAAATGTATTAGGCATTGAAAATTTGCTGCATGATATTCAAGCCAGTATTAACTCGACAGAGATGGCGAGAAGAAAGTTCAGAGACATTGCAGCTATCTCAGGATTGGTATTTAAAGGATATCCCGGCAAACCGGTAAAAGATAAACATCTTCAATCTTCCTCTCAATTGTTTTTCAATGTATTTAATGACTATGAAGCCCACAGTCTTTTATTACAGCAAGCTTTTGAAGAAGTAATGGATTTTCAACTGGAAGAAGCGCGACTTCGAAATGCATTGGAGCGAATTGCTCAACAGAAAATTGTAATTACCTATCCCGATAAACCCACACCCTTTGCTTTCCCCATCATGGTCGACAGGTTAAGAGAAAAACTAACTTCCGAAAAATTAGAAGACAGGATTAAAAAGATGGCGTTACAGTATGAGTAGTTTCCGGTTGCCAGTTTCCCGTCAGACGGTTACTGGTGACCTGAAACTGGTAGCCGGCAACTACTTCTAGAATCCATCATCTTCCTCTTTCTTCTTTTCCTCTTCCGGCTTTGTATCGTCAGTCTTAGATTTTTTTACCTTCTTTTTCTTCTTCGGTTTTTCTTCTGCCGGTGCATTTGGATCTACTGGTGCAACCGCTTTATCTTTTTTCTTCAGGAATGAAAATATACCCTTCTTCTCCTTAGCCTTTGGTTCGATTGCATTGGTGCCCGGTGGTAAAGCATCTTCATCTACATAATCAAAATCATCGGATGATTTAATAGGGACCTGATTGGTTGAATCCGGTACTTCTTTACTTTTCTTTTTGAACAATCCCTTAAAGAAACTAAACACACCTTTCTTCGTTTTCTTTCCTTTTGCAGATTTACCGGACGCCTCCTGACTCTGCTTTTCCTTCGATAATTTCACATCGGGCAAAATGAGATAGTCGCGTAAATAATACATGTAATTATCCTGTTCAACATTAAAGCGAACTTCGGTAATCACATACTTTGGAGTTTCAGCAGCGTACTTTCCAGTGGATGGATCATAGATTAAACTATCGGGGAAATCATATTTCAACAGGCGCACTTCTTTGTCTGTTGAAATCATATAAGGTTCTTCCTCTACTTCGGCTGTGGAGTCTTGCGGAACATCAACAATGTAAACACTATCAATTACGGATCGTGCAGCAAGATCAAGTTCGGCACCGGCAACAATATCATCATTACCAATTACAAGCGAGTCGGGAAGTTTTACGTTCACATCCTTCATCACTACCGTACTCATGTTCCTGATTTTTTTGCGATAGCTTATCGGCTCGGCAATGAGGTATTTAGTTTTGCTGGCGGTGTAATACACCTTGGGTGTAGAGTCTTCATTGAGGTAACTAAATTTCTTACGCAACTCGTCCTGATCGTAGATAAATGCACTTTGATAGGCAGGACAAATCATACGCTGTGTGCACGCGCTGAGGAGGATAAAGCATACGATAGCAAAAAATGCCCTCTTCATTGATAGGGGTAATCAAGCAAAAATAAAGATTTTAAGGAGAATTTTTAGCAAATGGGACGTTTTGTAACCGGTTGATTATCAAATCACATGGTTTCTAACGCTATTTTTTGGGTTTTAGTCAGTCCACCCACCACTAATTGATACGATTCGTCTATCCACTGGCGCAAAAGCTTGTCAGGAATGGAGCCGTCTATGAGTACCGTGTTCCAGTGTTTTTTGTTCATATGGTAGCCGGGTTGTACGGCCGCATATTTTTCGCGAAGCTCCACAGCATTTTCAGGATCACACTTCAAGTTGATGCTGCTAAAACCATTGATCCCGGTGAGGGCGAAAATTTTCCCCATCACTTTGAGCACAAGTGTTTCTTCATCGAACGGAAATTCTTCCGTAACACCTTTCTTGCTCAGGCAATACGTTCTGAAGCTTTCGATGTTCACGTTTATAGTCGTGGTTTGATTGCGAGTTTATAAATGAGGTACAACACACCCAACAGAAAAATGACAATTGAAATTTTGTTAATGCCGTGCATGGCACGCAAAGTAAAGCCAGGTTTGGTGTTCGGATCTTTCTTGCGAAAGAAATAACCACCTACTTCACCCAGACTAAAAAATTCTTTTAATGAACGTTTCTTCTCTTCCATTTCTGTTAATTTTTATTGGCCTCACTCGCTTCAACCCAATCTCCGTGTTCACGGATCAAATCAATTAGTTCATCTACCGCCTTAGCAGTGGGAACATTTCTGCGCACTACTTCTTTTCCTTTGTATAAAATTATTTTCCCAGGACCAGACCCTACATATCCATAATCAGCATCCGCCATTTCACCCGGGCCATTTACAATACATCCCATTATACCAATCTTCAGTCCTTTTAAATGACTGGTGCGCAAACGAATCTTTGCTGTTGTCTCTTGCAAATCAAAAAGTGTTCTTCCACAGGAAGGACACGATATGTATTCCGTTTTCGAAATGCGTGTGCGTGTCGCTTGCAAAATTGTAAAGGCGGTCTCGTTGATAATTTTATCAGAAGCACAGTTTTCGGCTGAGATAAAAATGCCATCGCCTAAACCATCCACTAATAATCCACCTATGTCTGTTGCGGCATAGAGTTGTAATTGTACTGCGGAAATATTTTTGTAATTACGTTTGATGATTACAGGCACATCACATCCTTTATTCATCAACTCAACAAACAGTCTGCGTTGCTCTGCCATTCCATGTTCGTTGTTGGTATCAATAACAAGCACAGCCGTTTTATCTCCTTTTAATTTATTGATCAGAACATCATTCACATCAGCAATTGAAGCCTGAATGAAATTCAGTGATGTTGATTTTTCAATTTCTCCATTGTATTGCGTAACGTTTAACAATGGATAGACTCGATCTTTTTTCTTTTGTGTAATCCAGGTTTGATGATTGAAGATCAATCCCAACGTTCCTGGAATTTCAAAGTCGATGGTTTGATCCCCAAGAAAAATATAATCGCAGGCTACATCTGTAATGTTCCACTTATCTAACGGAACAGAATAATGATATCCTAATGCAAAGAGGGAAGCTGCTGTAATTTTATTCTTCGTAGAAAAATCAGCCACCACGCGTGGCACATGATGACCACCGCCAATGTTTACGACTTCAAGTGATTTTCTTCTATTGTATTCAAAAGGCGTAATCGGATAATGATCGATGGCTGGAATGACAGAATGGTTTGCACGTTTGTCATATCGCTTGGCAAGTTCATACGCTACCGGGACTTCTGCTTCCGGTTCTTCAGTAAGTGAAACGCGAATGGTATCTCCGAGTCCATCTTCCAATAGAGTACCAATACCTACCGATGATTTAACTCGTCCATCTTCTCCATCACCCGCTTCCGTAACACCAAGATGTAAAGGATACGGTTTGAAATTTTCTTCATCTAACTTTTGAACAAGCAACCGATACGCCTGCACCATCACTTGTGGATTGCTAGACTTCATCGAAAGCACAATGTTGTAGTATTGTTCGTCTTCGCAGATCCGAAGAAATTCCAAAGCGGACTCCACCATTCCCAACGGACTATCACCAAAGCGACTCATGATGCGATCAGAAAGTGAGCCATGATTCGTACCGATGCGCATGGCTGTTCCATACTCCTTGCAAATCTTAATCAACGGAATAAATTTCGCGCGAATGCGATCGAGCTCTGCCTGGTACGATGCTTCAGTATAATCAATCGTTTCAAATCTTTTTTTATCGGCATAGTTGCCTGGATTGATACGAACCTTTTCTACGATACGAGCGGCAAGTTCAGCAGCGTTGGGAGTGAAGTGTATATCGGCAACAAGTGGAACGTTATATCCTCTTACCTTAAGTCCTTTCTTAATCTCTTTCAGGTTCTGTGCCTCTTTAATACTGGGAGCAGTTATGCGTACATATTCACAACCGGCTTCCACCATGCGAATGGTTTGCTCGATCGATCCAGCTGTATCCATTGTATCGATTGTCGTCATGGATTGTATGCGGATGGGATTGTTTCCGCCCATGGCTACATCACCAATCTTTACTTCAATTGTTTTTCTGCGGCTGTATTGAACCAGGCTGTTGCAGTATGCTTTCGCACTTTCGAGTTGTGAGATCAAGGAAATCGATTTTGTTACAAAATTAACCCTAATCGAACTGATTTTGTTACAGGATGACTAGAAAAAGGTTTCAGGTTTGATGGTTCTAATTTCCAGGCAGATTATCCTCGAAACATTTTGCTGATGTGAATCTCCAGTACAAAGTGCGAATGTTTCGTGCCAGAACTTTTTGTGCTCTTACTAAAAAGCGTGCATGGCCCGAATAGAGAAGCGTTCATCCTTCGAAACGCCCGTGTTTCGAAGGATGAACGCTTCTAAAACTGGTGAGAATAGGCGGCCACTAAGGGCCGCTTATTCTCACCAGTTTCTAAACGCCACAGATGCTAAGTAGAAAGCACCAATTTTCATCTGGCATAACAAGGTGCGCACCGTATTAAGTGCAGAATTTTTCTTGTGCAGTAATATAATAGGTGTTCCGGAAATCGAGACATTAGATTTTAACCTACACAGTTACGGACTCTCAATTCATTCAGTCTAAAATCTTTTGCCTAATCCATACTCCATGGTATTTTTGAGTCCTTTTAATTTTTCTTGTAACAATTCACGGCATTTGCCGACATATCCCACAGTTAACCTAATATGCCCGAAAAAAGTAGTGTATTCGATATGATAGGCCCCGTAATGATAGGCCCATCCAGCTCACACACCGCGGGTGTTGTTCGAATTGCACGGGCGGCCGTGAAGCTTTTGGGTGGCACACCCGATCATGCCGATATCACTTTTTATAACTCCTTTGCTTCAACCTATGAAGGTCACAGCAGCGATCGCGCCATCATTGCGGGGTTGATGGATTTTAAAACGGATGACAAACGAATAAAGGAATCGCTCGATCTCGCGAAAGAGCATGGACTGGTCTATACATTTAAATCGGTTGGCAATGCTTCAACTCTTCACCCTAACACCATTAAGTTGGTGCTGAAGAAAGGCGAGCAAAGCATTGAGGTAATTGGCGAAAGCAGAGGAGGAGGCATGATCAACATTGCCGAGGTTAATGGCTTCAAAGCCGATTTCACCACCAATCTGCACACGGTTATCATTACTGCAGAAGATGTAAAAGGAAGTGTGGCCTTTATAGCAAATGTATTGGCGCATGATGATTGCAACATTGCAACCATGTCAGTTTCCAGAAAAGGAAAGAATGATCTGGCTTGCCTTGTTATTGAAATGGACTCAGGGATAAAGCCTGTAACATTAGCTTATATAAAGAGTCTTAGCTGGGTAAAGGAATTAATTTATATACCGGATATCGATCGTTAATTATGAAAACAAAAATTGTTCTTTCTTTTTTATTCCTCACACTAATGTTGAGTGCTCATGCTCAGCAACCTCAGAACGCCCTTGGTTTGCAAGAGTGCATCAACATTGCATTGGAGAATAATTTGAAGATAAAGCGGAGCGTTTATAATGTTGAGACGTATGACGTTAATTTGCTTCAATCGAAGATGGCCTTTTTGCCATCGGTGAATTTGGGAGGTTCGTATGGACAGAATTATGGCCGTGCTTTGAACCCCGTTTCAAATGAATATGTAAACCGAAATTCGAATACCATTAATGTTCAGGGAAATGCTTCGTTAACACTTTTTAATGGATTCAAACTTCAAAATACTTTCAAACAGAACAAGAAAGATTTCGAAGCCTCCAATGAGGATTTGAAAAAAGCGAAGAATGATGTAATGTTAAATGTCGCCACACTTTATATCAATGTGGTTTTCAATAAGGAACTATACGAAAATGCCAACTACCAGCTAAACTCAAGTCAGCAACAGCTGGATAGAATTTCTAAACAAGTGGAGGCTGGCGCATTGTCTTTATCAAACAAACTTAGTCAGGAGGCGCAAGTGGCAACCAATGAGGTAAACCTGATCAATCAGGAAAATGCATTGAACTTGTCATTGCTACAATTGAAACAAGCGATGCAGGTTCCGGCTTCTCAGCAACTCGATGTTATCGTACCCGCACTGGACATAAAAGATTTGATCATCTCCGAAACGCCCGATCAGGTTTATGCTGTCGCAAAAGAAGTAATGCCTGAAATTAAAAGTGCACAATTAAAAGTGCAAAGTTCAAAACTGGCCTTTCAGGCAAATCGCGGCAATCTTTATCCTAAACTTACTTTTAATGCTGGAGGGCAATCTAATTATTCAAGTATTACGAATAGTCCCGAGTTGAATCAGCTCAGAGATAATTTATTCAAAAACATGAACCTCCAACTTTCAATTCCAATATTTAACAACTATCAGACGAAAGGTTCTGTTCAACGATCCTTCATTTCAGAAAAAGTTGCAGAAGTCACGTATCTGGAGGCAGAAAACACTTTGCGCCAAAGTATCGAAACTTCGTACAATGATGCCGTGGCTGCTGCAAAAACATACACCTCTTCGTTAAAGCAGGTGCAGGCACAACAGGAGGCTTATCGTATGAATCAGCAACGATATGAAAATGGTGCTCTCAGCTTTGTCGAATATCATGTATCTGAAAACGATTTGTTTCGTGCTAAATCAGATCTGACACGGGCTAAGTATAGTTTCATTTTCAGAAAGAAAGTTCTCGACTTTTATCAAGGTAAACCACTCGAATATTAACCTCATATAGGCAATGGCAAAACAAAGCAAGAAATCAAACAAGTTAATTTACGGACTCATCGGGGCTGTCGTAATTCTTATCATCGTTATCCTCGTAGGTAAGTCGCAAGGCTGGATTGGTGAGGCTAAACAAATGGAGGTCGATTTCAGTAAGGCAAAACGCGTAACCATTGTTGAGAAAGTCAGTGCCTCTGGAACAGTTCAACCGGTAACCGAAGTGAAAATCGCTCCGGAAGTTTCAGGAGAAATTATTGCCTTACTCATTGAGGAGGGCGATTCAGTTGCGAAAGGAGAGACGCTAGTTAAAATTCGTCCCGATACATGGCAGAGTCAGTTGGATCGCGCACAAGCAGGTCTGAGTCAGCAGCGTGCTAATCTGGAGCAATCACGCGCCAGCTTATCCCGTGCAAAAGCAACGTTCATTCGCGCAGAAGCAGAATACAATCGTCAGGAGAAATTGTTTAGTGAGAAAGTAATTTCCGATTCAGATTGGCAATTGGCAAAACAAAACTATGAAATAGCGAAGAATGATGTTACATCAGCAGAGCAATCCGTAGAAGCTTCGCGTTACATTATCAACAGTACACAAGCGCAACTTAATGAAGCGCAGGAAAATTTCAGAAAGACAACAGTACAGGCGCCAATGAAGGGTGTCGTTTCCAAACTCATTGTTAAAAATGGTGAACGTGTAGTAGGGACAGCAACCATGGCCGGAACAGAAATGCTGCGTATTGCTGATTTAAATAAAATGGAAGTTCGTGTAAACGTAAATGAAAACGACATCGTGCGGGTTCATTTAGGTGATACCGCTATCATTGATGTGGATGCGTATGCCATTCAAAATAAAACGTTCAAAGGTATTGTGACACTCATTGCCAACACAGCAAAAGATAAAGCATCTGCTGATGCCATCACTGAATTTGAAGTGCGCATTTTAATATTGAGTTCTTCGTATCAGGATTTAGTGAAGGCAGGCAACAGGTTTCCGTTCCGTCCGGGCATGACCGCCAGCGTGGATATAATGACAACACGAAAAGATAATGTATTGTCTGTTCCGCTTGCTGCTGTAACAACACGAGGAGCAGATGAAAAGAAAGCCGATGATAACAAGGGTGGAGGACCTCCAGGTGAACCAAGTAATGAGAACACCGATTCCAAGCCTGTAAAAAAGAAAGAAGAGAAAACAGTGATCTTCTTAAATGAAAAAGGTGTGGCTAAAATGGTGGAAGTAAAAACCGGTATTAGCGATTACGATAACATTGAAATCATTTCAGGTGCAAGCGATAGTTCGGTTGTGATTACAGGACCATTCTTAGTCGTGAGCAAACGATTGAAAGACGGAGACAAGATTAAGGCGACCGAGAAGAAGGAAGAGAAAAAGAAAGAAGACGACAAATAACAACAAAAGCCCCCGACTAACCGGGGGCTTTTTGCTAATATTGCTTTCCTAAATCAAGAGTTATGGTAAAGCACCCCTGGCATGAAGTTTCCGTAGGCGATAATCCGCCAGAATTTGTAAACGGTATTATCGAAATCCCGAAAGGCTCACGCGCCAAGTACGAGATTGATAAGGACAGCGGTTTAATCAAACTCGACCGTGTCATTTATGCTTCTATGTATTATCCATTGAATTATGGTTTCATTCCACAAACGTTGGGTGAAGATCACGATCCATTGGATATCGTAGTGCTTACGCAAGTTTCCGTGGTACCCAATTGTTTGATTCCATCAAAGGTAATTGGGGTGATGCGAATGATTGACAGAGGAGAAGGCGATGATAAAATTATCGCAGTAGCCATGCAGGATGCGAGTGTGAGTCATATTAACGATGTAAGCGAACTTCCGGAGTATTTCAAGGTAGAATTGAAACACTTCTTTGAAAACTACAAAGTGCTGGAAAATAAGGTTGTTACAGTGGATGAATTTGAATCGAAGGACACTGCAAAAGTTGTTATTCAGGAAAGCATCGACCGGTACAAGCGCGAGTTCAAAAAATGATGTGCTTTTCAGACTATTGATGTCTATTGATTAACAGGGCATGCTTACTATCTTTGCTCTGCATGAATGTATCTGTCATCTTCAGTACCTACAACTCCCCGGCATGGCTTGAAAAAGTGTTGTGGGGATATGAATGCCAAACTCACCGTGACTTTGAGATTGTTATTGCCGATGACGGATCTGGTGAGCCTACCCGACAATTGATTGAAAAGTTTAAACGAGAGTCTAAATTAAAGATCAAACATGTATGGCAGGAAGATGATGGGTTTCAAAAATCCAGAATCTTAAACAAAGCCATTGAAGCCGCCTCTGGAGATTACCTTGTTTTTTCGGATGGTGATTGCATACCGCGTCACGATTTTATTGCTGTTCATGTGGCAAATGCCCAACCGGGATATTTTTTATCGGGCGGATATTTTATGCTGCCGTTGGATACGAGTAAAACAATTACACGCGAAGATGTTGCAAGCGGCAAATCATTTGATGTAAAATGGTTGCGCGCGAATGGATTGCCATCCACATATAAAACACTGAAGCTTACAACCTCCAGGTTCATTGCTGCTTTCATGACTATGATTACACCAACAAAAGCAACGTGGAATGGACATAATTCTTCCGGATGGAAAAAAGATCTTGTAGCCGTGAATGGATTTAATGAAGACATGCAATACGGTGGGCAAGATCGCGAGTTGGGTGAACGATTGATGAATAAATCAATCAAAGGAAAACAGATTCGGTATTACGCTATTTGTATTCACCTCGATCACAAGCGGGGCTACAACACACCAGAGTCCATCAATAAAAACAGAAGCATCCGCAACGAAACGCGTACACAAAAGAAAACGTGGACTGTGAACGGTATAGTTAAAAAATCCTCAGCATCAATCATTGATCATGCTAGCACAAACGGATAACGTGGCAATGCCAAAACGTTTATGAAGTTTACCTACCTGGATTGGGATAGTAAATTCTTTGGCAAGCGCATCGGCCGGATCGATATGGAGTCAAAGGATGAATCCGATATCCGCAGCATAACTTCCTCACATACCGATATTGAGCTCTTCTATATTTTTGATTCCATAGAAAGACAATTGAGTTTGTCAGCATCTATTCCAGGATTCAAGCTGGTTGACATTAAGGTAGTGTACCGATTATCGTTGAAGGATGCTCCAATACGATCGCTGGATCATTCAGAAGTGAAGTTGAAGGAGTATAGTCTTTCGTACACTTCTGTTGAACTGGAGAATCTCGCCTATCAAAGTGGTGAGTTCTCAAGATTTAAGACCGACTCCTCTTTTCCGGCAACGGATTTTTTTAGATTGTACAAGGAATGGATTGATGGCTCCGTATCAAAACGATTGGCGGATGTTATTTACATTGCCACGAGCAACAAACAAATTATGGGCATGGTTACGGTCAAGTTCAATCAACAGGAAGCGCACATCGGTTTAATTGCTGTACAGAAACACTTCAGGGGAATGAATGTCGGAACTCAGCTTTTGGAACATGTGAAAAAGGAATCACAGCAACGGAATATTCTGCATATTTTTGTACCCACGCAAAAGCAAAATGAATCAGCCTGTAAGTTTTATGAACGAAATGGTTTCTTAATCAACAACGTGATGCACATCTATCATTATTGGTCGTAACGAATTTTACATGATCCCATTCAACAAACCCTTCCTCACCGGCAAAGAAGCTCACTACTTGTATCAGGCGGTATATAGTGGCAAGCTTTCCGGCAACGGATTTTTTACAGAGAAGTGCCAGAATTTTTTTAGAGAGCAATATCATTTTGAAAAATGCCTGCTCACTTCATCGTGTACTGATGCAATAGAGATGGCCGCACTGTTGCTGGATATAAAAGAGGGTGACGAGGTCATCGTGCCTTCGTATACATTTGTTTCATCGGCATTGGCGTTTGTGCGACAAGGTGCGAGGATTGTATTTGCGGATAGCCAAACAAAGCATCCCAACATCGATGCAGATTCTATCGAAGCATTGATCACAAAGAAAACAAAAGCCATCGTTCCCGTTCACTATGCAGGCATTGCGTGTGATATGGATAAAATTATGGCGTTGTCAAAAAAATATAACATTGCTGTAGTAGAAGATGCAGCGCAAGGTATTGCATCATCCTACAAAGGAAAACCACTGGGTGGCATTGGACAGTTTGGGTGCTTTTCTTTTCACGAAACCAAAAATGTAATTTCAGGTGAAGGTGGTTTGTTTATCACAAGCGATGCTCAATACTCAAGACGTGCTGAAATTATTTGGGAGAAAGGAACAAACCGTGCCGAGTTTTTTCGCGGACAGGTAAATAAATACGGTTGGGTAGATACGGGTTCTTCTTTTCTGCCTTCTGAACTTATGGCTTCTTTTCTCTATGCACAGTTAGAGAATATCGATATGATCCAGGCAAAACGCATTGCGCTTTGGAATCAATATTATAACGGACTGAAATCATTGCAAGAGGAGGGAAGAATTTCACTTCCCATCGTTCCGAATTATGCCACGAACAATGGACACATGTTTTACATTGT